>DASTZM010000584.1:0-5742 GCA_035764305.1 Chloroflexota bacterium
CCTTTGCTCAGGCGCGCGGCCCACTTCCGCCGTCGTACGTGACCCATCCGCCTGCGCCGTTCCTCCTGCGCGCGATGGGGGAGCTGCTGGGAGGCGCCGCGGTGGCCGGCGCCATCGCCGGTGGGATGGTGGGCGCGCCACAGCGACGCGGTCACACGGCGGCGGCGACGGCGGCGGCGGCGGTGGGTCTGGCGCTGGGTCCCGGTCACAACGTGCCCCTGCTGGCCACGGCGCCGGCGGCGCCGAAGATGTGGGCTCTGCTGCTGGCCTCGAGCGTGACGGCCGCGGTGCTGTTCGTTCTGGCGTACGGCCGGCTGCGCCCCGCGCTGCACCCGCTGGAGGCGCGGCGGCAGGCGGTCTAGGCGGGGACGCGCCGGCGGCCGATTGGGGCGCGCGGGCTTTTAGTGGTCCGTCAACCGACGGTTGCCGCGATGCGGCGGGGTGCGGCACCCTGCGGTCGCGATGCGAAAGCTGTTTGTGGTGAAGCTGACGACGGCCGACCGTGAGGCGCTCCAGGTGGTGACGCGGCGCAGTGGGCGTGGAGCAGCCACGCCGACGGCCGTGCAGCGCGCGCACATCCTGCTCAAGGCCGACCAGAGCAAGACCGGCCCGGCGTGGACCGACGCGCGGATCTGCGAGGCGTTCGGCGTGAGTCGCGCCACCGTGGAGCGGGTGCGCAAGCGGTTCCTGGTGGAGGGGCGCGCCGCGGCGCTGGTCCGCAAGCGCCCGCCGCCCCGCGCGCGCAAGCTGGATGGGCGGGCAGAGGCGCACCTGATTGCCACGGCGTGTGGCGCCCCGCCCGAGGGGCACAAGCGCTGGACGCTGCGGCTCCTTGCCGGCCGGCTGGTCGCGCTCGAAGAGGTCGACTCGGTCTCGCACGAGACGGTGCGCAAGATTCTGAAAAAAACGCGCTCAAGCCGTGGCTGAAGCGGTGCTGGTGCATCCCGCCGAAGGCGAACGCCCAGTTCGTCGCCCACATGGAAGACGTGCTCGCGGTCTACACCCGGCCCTACGACCCCAAGCGCCCCCAGATCTGTCTGGACGAGGCCAGCAAGCAGCTGCTGGCCGAGGTGCGCCCGCCGCTGCCCGCGCGGCCCGGCAGGGTGGCGCGGGCCGACTCCGAGTACGCGCGCCGCGGGACTGCCGCGCTGTTCATGGTCTGCGAACCGCTGGCCGGCCGGCGGTACGTCCGCGTGCGCGCCCGCCGCACCGCCGTCGACTGGGCGCACGTCGTGAAGGAACTGGTCGACGACCTCTACCCCAAGGCCGAGCGCATCGTCCTGGTGATGGACCAGCTCAACACCCACTCGCCCGCCTCGCTCTACGAGGCCTTCCCGCCCGCCGAGGCCCGACGGCTCGCCGCCAAGCTGGAGATCCACCACACGCCCAAGCACGGCAGCTGGCTCAACATCGCCGAGCTCGAACTGAGCGCCCTCGCCCGCCAGTGCCTCGACGACCGCATGGCCGACCAGCCCACGCTCGCGCGGGCGACGGCAGCGTGGGAGCGCGCCCGCAACCGCCACCGCTGTGCCGTCAACTGGCGCTTCCGCACCACCGATGCCCGCATCAAGCTCACACACCTCTATCCCTCACTTCCCGATTGACGGACCACTAGTGAGCTACTGCAGCTTCCCGCGGCCGGCAATGTCCCAGGCGGCTTCTACTTTGCCGTGGCGGATGCCGTGGAGGGTGTCGTGCAGAAAGACGGTGGAGTCGGAGTAGCCGACGATGTATTCGAGGCGGTCGCCGACCTTGGGCGTGTTGGCCGGCTCTTTGAGTCGGACGATGCCGTGCTCGGCGGAGTAGCGGAGCGTCTCGATGGAGTCCTTGGCGACGCCGATAGGCTCGTGGGCGCCGTAGAGGGTGCCGAGGGTCTTGAAGCCGCCGTCGGTGATGATGGTGCGATCGGTGGGGCGGGAGATGATGGTGGTGAGGACGGTGAGGGCGGTCTCGTGGTCGACGTGGTAGTCGTCGCGGTAGTGGACGTCGCCGAGGACGCCACCGCCGGCCTGGACCTCGGTGACGCCGGGCAGCTCGGCGGCGTAGGCGTAGGTGCCGGTGCCGGAGCAGGAGACGATCTGGACGTCGAGGCCGGCGGCGCGGCAGGCGTCGGCAGAGGCGGTGAGCTGGCCGACGGCCTGCTTGACGGCGGCACGCTTCTCGTCGGGGTCGGCGACGGTGGTGGCGTGGCCCTCCCAGCCCATGACGCCGGCGAAGCGCAGGTTGGGTGAATCGGCGACGCGGCGAGCGAGGGCGGCGGCGGGGTCGCCGGGCTGGACGCCGCAGCGGTTCATTCCGGTATTGACCTCGACCAGGACACGGGGCCTGGTGCCGACTTCGCCGGCGGCTTTGTCCAGCTGGGCGATGCCGACGGGGCTGTCGACGCCGACGACGACGTCGGCCTGGCGGCAGAGGTAGGCGAGGCGGCGGGTCTTGATCTCGCCGATGACCTCGTTGGCGACGAGGATGTCCCGGATCCCGGCCTGGGCCATGACTTCGGCCTCGGAGACTTTGGCGCAGGTGACGCCAAAGGCGCCGGCGGCGATGAGGCGGTGGGCGATGGCGGGGACCTTGATGCCCTTGGTGTGGGGGCGCCAGCCGACGCCGGTCTTCTTGAAGGTGCCGGCCATGCGCGCGACGTTGCGGTCGAACGCGTCGAGGTCGAGGCAGAGGGCGGGGGTGTCGAGCGCGTCTTTGGGGGTTCCCGGTGCGCCGGTGTAGGGGGAAGGGGACATGGCGGGGGATTATGCAGTGCCTGCGGTATGCTGGCGGCCAGGGAGAGGGACACCACCGATGAAGCGACGCGGGCTGCTGATGGCTGCGGTGCCGGCGGGGGTGCTGGCGACGGCGTGTGCGGGGTCGGGAACTGACAGTGCGCCGAAGCAAAACACGGCGCTGAAGACCGACGTGTCGGTGCCGTTCCTGCAGACGAGCGGGCAGGCCGAGCAGGGGATGGTCAACCAGGTGGTGGACAAGTGGAAGCTGGCCCACCCGAAGGGTCCGCAGATCGAGTTCGTCGTCGCGACCGGCAGCGTCGTCGAGAAGTTCAGCACCATGCTGGCTGGGGGCACGCCGCCGGCACTGGTGAGCATGTCTGCGAGTGAGGGGGTCGGGTTCGCCGACAAGGGCGACTTTGTCGCGCTGGATGACTACGCGAAACGGGACAAATACGACCTGGCCGACTACATTCCTGCCTCGCTCGAGCAGTACCGGTGGCGCGGCAAGCTGTACGCGTTGCTCAGGGATTTTTCACACCAGAGCCTGTGGGTGAATACCGACATGTTCGCCAAGGACGGTATTGCCCTGCCCACGGGTGACTACGGCACGGCGAGTGGCGGGTGGACCTTCGATCAGTTTCTGGACGCGGCGCGGCGGCTCACCAAGTCCGACGGCGGCGTCCGGGCCAGCCAGTACGGCTTCGTCCTCAACACCGGCCTGCGGGGCGGGTACGGGCAGTTCGTGTGGGGGAACGGCGGCGAGCTGTTCGACAAAGAATTCAAGAAGTGCACGATCGACGACGAGCGCGCGGTGGAGGGACTGCAGCTGATGCAGGACCTCCGTTACAAGCACCGCGTCGCGCCCGACATGACCGCACTCCAGCAGATGCAGCAGGCCGGTGTGAACACGGGAGCGCAGCAGCTGTTCTTCGAGAACCAGGTGGCGATCGCGATCTTCCCGGTGGCGCGGATCGGGGAGGCGCGGACCCAGGCGAAGGGCAAGTGGGACCTGGCGGTGGCGCCGCAGGGGGCGGTGGGGAAGGGGAAGCGGCTGACGACGGGCGGCGGGGTGGGCTGGTACCAGAGCAAGTCCTTCCCCCACCAGGAGGAAGCGTGGGCCTTGATGCAGCACCTGACCAGCCCGGAGACTGCGCTGTTCCTGGCGGACGTGCGCATCCCCGGACGGAAGGCGGTGCTGGACAAGTGGCTCGCGCAGAATCCCGGCGAAGCGCCGAAGTCCCGCGGCGTCGCCAAGACGGGTCAGGAGGCGGTGCACATCGATCCGGTGTTCCCGGCGTGGGACAGGATCGAGCGAGAGGCATTCACGCCGCAGCTCACCCGCATCTGGAACAACCAGGCCACTGCGCGTGAGGCGGCACGCGAGATCACGGCGCAGGCCAACAGGATCTTGGCGGGGGGCTGAGTCCGGATACTCGGCGAAGAGCGCGCGCGGGCGCAGCCAGACGTGGCGTCAATGGCGGCCTTATAGGCGCTCCCCCGCTGGTCTGCCCTGGCATCTGTGGAGTCGGGATTGCGGTCCGCGACGCTGCCACCCCATCAGGAGACCAGCTATGAAAAGCCAAGCGGGTTGCGGCGGCGGTGGGTGATTGGGGCGAGTGGGGGGAGTCGGCGGACGTCGTAGGGACGCTGCTCCTTGAGGCGGGTGTAGACGCGCGCCAGCAGCTTGTGGGTGGTGGCTCTTGGGGTCCCGAACAGGGACGCCAGGTTGCCCGGACCGGACAGACAGCACATCGCTGCCAGTATTCCCATGAGGTCCGTGCCTCTAGGTAACGCTGGTGCGTCACGGACCTCATCAGTCTAGGCTCAAAGTAAGTGCCTGACCCACCAGTGCGGCGCGACCGGCGGTGGCTGGGAGTTGCTTAGCCGCGGTGTGACGAGGGAGTCTGTGAGTCCGCTCGACACTATCGACCCAGGGATCGAGCGTATGGGGCCATACGTGGCGCTGATCGCCCGACTCGTGCTGGCGACCACCTTCGCCGCTTCGGCGCTGAGCAAGCTCCACGACACAGAAGGGTTCCGCAGCTCGGTCGCCGAGTACGGGATTCTGGGGAGACGGCTCGCCCGGTCCTACGCGGATTCGCTGCCGTGGATCGAGCTCGCCGTCGGAGTGGGCATGCTGGTCGCCGCCACCGCCCGGGTGGCATCGGTCGCCGCCACCGCGCTTCTGCTCAGCTTTGCTGTCGCGGCGACAGTCAACTTGGCGCGCGGCCGCGACGTTCCATGCGCCTGCTTCGGGCAGGAAGGGGACGAGCGCATCGGGGCGCGAACGATACTGAGACAGGCCGCTCTCTTCGGCCTCGCGGCGGTCGGCTTTCTGGGTACGCGACCGACCGTGGCGATCGGCACCGGCGATGGGGGGGACACGAGCGTGCCGTCCGCCTTCGCGCCCGCGGCCGACGCAGCGACCGCGGCGCTCGTGTTCGCCGCCGCCGGCCTCCTGTTCCTGCTGCGCCGCGAACGGCGCGCGTTCCGGCACCTGGGCGCCCTGCGCCTGCGAGTGGACTCGCCTGCTGACTCTCCCGGCGGTGACCAGCAAACCGGGCGGACCGCGCCGGCGGGAGACAGTCAGCCCGGTACGGACAACCGCGTCGAGGGCGCTTCGGCGCGAGCGCGTGCCCGAGGACGACGGATGAGCGACGAAGGGAGACGGGTATGGAGCCGTGGATGATGCCGCTGTGGGCGGTGGCCGCCCTCACCCTTCTGCAGGGGTTTGTGCTTGCGGTCATTCTGCACCGTCTTGGCGCGCTGTACGCCATGCTGGATGGCGCGCTTCCGCCCTCACCCGACGCGACGGGGCTTCCGGTAGGCGCGGAGGTGCCGGCCTTCGCGGCGCCCGACCAGAATGGCACCATCAGGACGAGCGACGAACTGCGAGGTCAGCCCTACGTCGTGGCGTTCGTTCATCCCGGATGCCGGTACTGCCGCGCGGTGCTTCCCCTGCTGGAAAGCGCCAGCGCAGAGCACGCGGGCCGCGTGCGATTCCTGCTGGCGACGTCTGCCGAGG
>DASTZM010000585.1:0-16019 GCA_035764305.1 Chloroflexota bacterium
GAGCAAGGTACACCTTAAGAATATTGACGCGGCGCTTCAAAAGGACTATAGTGACCTCATCCGATTAAAGACGGAGGTTACGAATGAGTACTTCGGAAGAGCGCATGCGCATCCTGGAGATGGTGCGCGAGGGGAAGATCACCGCGGAGGAGGGAGCGCGCCTCTTGGAGGCGCTGCAACCCAAGGCCACAGCCGACGCGGGCGGCGGCCGTCTGGCAGGTGACGATCCAATGGGATCGATCGGTGAGGTCGTGCAGCAAGCGATCCAATCGGTCGACTGGAAGGGGATGCTTGGCTCGTTCGGTGGCTCCTTCGGGGGGTCCTTCAGCAGCGGTCCGTTGCACGGCCTAGAACGCAAACGCGAGCGCGAGCAGGAAGGCTGGGAGATGCTGACGCTCTCCGACGGCGACCACGGCACATTCGAGCTGCGCGAGGGCGACGAGCTGGCAGTCGAGCATGAGGGCGGGTCCATTGAGGCCGCCGCCGGTGAGGCGCCAGCCCGACTTGAGCTGGAGGGCGACGGAATCCACGACTATGGCGTCTACGTCGCGCGCAAGGATCGCCGGGTCGTCGTCGCGTGCCACCGCACCGCCCAGTTCGCGCGCATGCCCCGCCTGAAGCTCGGCGTTCCCCGCGGCGTGGCAGACGTCTCTCTGCGCACCGCCGGCGGCAGCCTGACCGCCGAGGAGTTCGCTGTGCCGGTCCATCTCAAGACATCGGGCGGCAGTATCCGCGTGCGCGGCCAGCGCGGTGCGCCGGTTGAGGCCAAGACCGCCGGCGGGAGCATCAAGGTCGACGGCACCCCCAGCCGCATCGAGCTGCACACCTCGGGCGGGAGTATCAATTTCGAGGGGCGCACCGAGGCGTTCGACGTGAAGACCAGCGGCGGCTCGGTGCGCATCGACGGCGCGTGCCTCACGACCGGCGAGCACAACGCCAAGACCAGCGGCGGCAAAGTGTCAATCGGGCTGACGCGCGATTCATCGGTGGCCATCAACGCCAAGACCAGCGCCGGTAGCGTCGCGGTCGATCTGCCCGGCGCCGAAGGCGAACGCGGCGGGTCCAAGATCTCCCCGCGCTACACCGGCCGCTACAACGGCGGCGCCGCCACGCTCAACGCGTCGACGGCCGCGGGCTCCGTCAGCATCAACCTGGCCGAAGCCGCCCACCAGGAGGCGGCCTGACCCACCGCCGTCCACCCTCCGTATAATCGGCCACAGTTCTCATGCCGGTGGTCACGGTCGCTCGCCAGCTCGGCGCGGGCGGCGAGCAGGTCGCGCGCCTCGTCGCGGAACGGCTTGGCGCGCGACTACTCGACGACGGGCTGCTTGCCCTCGCCAGCGAGCAGACCGGCATCCCAGTGGAATACTTCCAGCGCCTCGACGAGCGTGGGCGCAGCATGTGGCGCAGCCCAGGCGACCTGTTCCGGCTCGTTCCCCTGCCGCCCATCAACCCCGACCTCCCCGACGTCTACGGCGACCGCTACCCACCCACTGGCCCCGTTCGCGCGCGTGGTGAGGGGCTCCAGTCCCCCGCGTTCTGGGCGGCCGAGGCGTACGCCGCCGCCCTCTCCCGCACCATCCAGTCCGTCGCCCGCTCCGGCGAAGATGCCGTGATCGTCGGCCGGGGTGGGAACGAGGCGCTCGCGGGCTTACCCGAGTCACTCAACGTGTTGGTCGTCGCGAGTGAGGCGATGCGGGTACGGCGCGTCGCCGCCGAAGAGGGGGTCGATGTGTACGAGGCGCTCGACCGCGTGCGCCAGAGCGACCGGCGACGCCGCGCCTTCGGGCGCCAGTACTACGGCGCGGACTGGCTCGACCCGCTGCGCTACGACGTGGTCGTCCGGACCGACGAGGTCCCGTTTGATCAGGCAGCCGACCTCATCGCCGGCGCGGCACGCGCCGTGAGCGCCGCCGTCATCGCGTCCGCACTTCCTCCTGCAGCCGCACTGATTCCCTAGGTCTGCCTAGTACCAAAGTACCGAATACCGTCTTGACGGCGCGCTGAGTGCCGGGCGCACCTAGAATTGCGCCCGTGACCGCCCGCGACCGCAAGCGTTTCCTCATCTGCATCGCTCTCTCGGTGGGCATCGGCCTGCTGATGTCGCTCACCTTTGTAACCCGGTTCGACCCGTATCCGGCGATCCAGAGCCAGCAGAACCTGTTCAACGACGCCACGATCTTCAAGACCCGGTCAGGCGACCAGGCGCAGAAGGTTGCACTGGCGCAGATCGACGAGAAGAGCGTCTCCGCCTTCCGCACGCAGTACGGCCGCCCGTTCAGCTGGCCGCGCACCATCCACGCCCAGGTGCTCAAGAACCTGTCAGATGCGGGCGCGCGCGTCGTCGCCTACGACGTGCTCTTCGACTCGCCGGGCTGCCGCGCCGTCGACGGGCCCGTCTGCCAGGAGGACAACGAGTTCGCCGCCGCGATCGACTACGCCAAGGCGCCCAAGCCGGGCGCCGCCGGCGGCACTGCGGTCATCATGGCCATCGCTGGAGAAGGCGGCGAGGCAGTCAACGCGGGCCAGCCGCTGACCTTCGCCGATCAGATTCCGCCCATCCCCGCGCTCGCGACGCGCGCCACCGCGCTGGCGCACATTCACCCCTACCCGGATGGCGATGGCACCGTGCGCCGCCTGCCTCTCGTCGCCAGCCTCAAGGGACAGGACTTCCCCGCCATCGCGCTCCAGGCAGCGGCGAATTACCTGCGCCGGCCGAAGGCGATCGACAGCGCCCAGCCGGGCGTACTCAACGCGCTCGGCCGCCCTATCCCCGTCGACAGCAACTGGATGACCGTCATCAACTACCAGGGGCGTCCATCGCACGTCCCGGGAAAGCTCGGCCCTGTGCCGGTCGTCTCGTACGTCGACATCTACAACAACTCATTCGACAAGGCGGCGGTGAAGGACAAGGTCGTCTTCATCGGCCTGACCGCTATCGGCTTCGCCGACGACTGGCAGGCGCCGACCTCGGTCGAAGGCACGAAGATGTCAGGGGTGGAAGTCCACGCCCAGGCCGCCGAGATGATCCTGCGTGGTGCCTTCATGGCCGAGCAAGACACGACAACGACCATCGTCCTGATCCTGCTCCTGACGATCATCCCGGGCGTCATCCTGGCGCGCTTCCAGCCGTTCGTCGCCGGCGGCATCACGCTGGCGCTGCTCATCGTCTACGTGGTCGGGATGGCCATCTACTCGGGCCAGTCGGTCGGACAGATGGAGCGCGGCACGACCTTCCTGATCATGAACGGCATTTACCCCGCGGTTTCCATGCTGCTCACCTTCGTCGTGGTCATGCTGTACCGCATCGTCTTCGAGCAGGCCGAGCAGCGCGCGACGAAGGGTGTGATGGGCAAGTACCTCTCCCCGGCCGTCATGACCGAGGTGCTCAAGGACCCGGATAGCCTCAAGCTCGGCGGCCAGAAGGTAGAGATGAGCGTGCTGTTCTCGGACATCCGCGGCTTCACCTCCATGTCGGAGAAGATGGACCCCACCGAGCTCGTCCACTTCCTCAATGAGTACCTCACCGAGATGACGAACATCGTCTACGAGCACGAGGGCGTGCTCGACAAATACATCGGCGACGCCGTGATGGCCTTCTGGGGTGCGCCCAAGCACCAGCCCAACCACGCCGAGCTGGCGTGCCGCACCGCGTTCCACATGATGCGCCGCCTGCGCGAGCTGCGGAAGGGGTGGGAGGAGCGCGGCCTGCCGCACCTGGACATCGGCGTCGGCGTCAACACCGGCTTCATGACCGTGGGCAACGTGGGCTCGAAGAGCCGCTTCGACTACACCATTATCGGCGACTCGGTGAACCTCGGCTCGCGGCTCGAGGCGACCAATAAGGAGTACGGCACCAACATCATCGTCAGCGAGTCGACGCGCGACGAGATCGGCGACACGTTCAGCGTGCGGTTCCTCGACCTGATCGCGGTGAAGGGCAAGAAGGAAGCGGTGGGGATCTACGAGCTTATCGCGCCCACGGACGACCCCGCGGCGCAGCCCAAGCCCGGCTTCCTCGAACAATGGGAGATTGCGATCGGCCATTACAAGGCCCAGCGTTTCGACGACGCGCACGCCGCCTTCCAGCGCGTGCTCGAGATCGAGCCCGATGACGGCCCTGCGCTCGCCTACATTGAGCGCTGCGTCGAGATGGCCGCCGCTCCCCCAGGCGCGGCCTGGGACGGCGTCTTCGTCATGACCCACAAGTAGGGGTCGCTACAGGAAGGGATTCTTCTCCAGCTCGTTCGCCAGCGTCGTCTGGGGCCCATGCCCCGGGTACAACACCGTGTCCGCGGGCAGCGACGCCAGCTTCCGTAAGGAGCGGAGCAATACGTCGTAGCCGGCCCGCGCGTTGCCCGCCGACCCGGCGAACAACGTGTCCCCGCAGAACGCCGCCGTCGCCCCTCCGTCAGAAATGACGTACGTGACGCTCCCCGGCGTGTGCCCCGGCGTATGCAGCGTCCGCACGGAGACCGCACCTCGTAGCAGCTCGCCGTCGTCACCGAACGTCTTCACCGCCCTCTCCGCCACCGCCGCCACCCCCTCCACGTCTTCCCGGTGCACGTACACCGGCGCACTCGTTGCCTTCTGGACCTCCGCCGTGGCGCCCGTGTGGTCCTGGTGCCGGTGGGTGATGAGGATCGCCTCCACCCGCCGCCCACCGAGCGTCGCCGTCGCAATGATCGGCTCCGGCTCGGCTCCGGGATCGATCACCAGGCACGTGCCGTCGGGAGCGCTCACGACGTAACAGTGCTCAGGGTAATGGTTTGTCAGCCACTCGACCGTATAGCGCTCACCGATGCGCCGCGGAACATCAGGCGCTGACCAGCTGTCCTGCGCCAGCGACCACAGCTGGTCCGCTCTCAGCCCCAGCGCCGCGGCCAGTGCGCGCACCTGCCGCTCGTTCGGCGTGAAGGTGTAGACCTCAAGCGCCTTGGCCTCTCGCTCGGTCAGCCCCGCCCGCTCGGCGAGTTGCCCCAGCTCCATGCCTCGCCCGGCGCGCGCCTTCTTGACGACGTCGCCCAGCTCGTCCTCTAGCCCCGGCATCCGGCTCCCACCCTAGGACCTTGTACGCCCGGCAGGATTTGAACCTGCGGCCTCTTGCTCCGGAGGCAAGCGCTCTATCCCCTGAGCTACGGGCGCGAAACGCCGTTCAGCACGGCGGATGAGAGTCTAGCAGGGACGGCGGAGCCGGGCCCCGATCCCCCGACGGGCAGCGGGCTACTTCGCGCGGTCCTTCAGCGCCTTGCCGATCTTCTCCAGCAGGTCCGAGATCTCGAACGGCTTGTACAGGTAGTCCACGATGCGCAACGCGCGCAGGTCGTCGATCCCCTCCAGCGCCCGCGCCTTCGCGGTGATGACGATGATGGGGATGTCCTTCAGATCGTCGTCCAGCGAGAGGAGCTTGATCTGATCCAGCCCGTCCAGGTAGGGCATCATGATGTCCATCAGGATCAGGTCGGGCTGCGCCTCTTTGGCGCGGTCGAAGGCGCGCAGACTCTGCGTCGCCGTCGCCACTTCGTAGCCCTCGTCGGTCAGGATGTCGGACAGCATCTGGACGATGTTCGGATCGTCGTCCACGATCAGGATGCGGCTCACCCGGTTCGTCTCCCTGGATCTCGGCTCCACCAGCTGCTCAGTCATCTCCTCATCCTTGGGACGGACCGGCCGCCGTCACACGGTCGGCGGCGTTCCGGCCGCTTTGGCCTTGCAGCGCATTGCAAGATATGTGCCGCACGGCCCACCCCGCCAGATCAGGGGAGAAACGGGCTACAGTCTACCGGTCAGTCCCTCCGGGGAGGCCCACGCGCACCTCCGCGCTCCCCCTGCCGGTCCGTGCTACCGCGTCTCCGCGCGCCGCGCTGAGCTTCACCACCCGGAACGCGGCGGCGCAGCCCGCGGCCGCCACCGCCCCGATCGCCACGGCGTAGAGCACCAGCACGGGGAACGCGCTTCGCGCCTGCCCTGGCACCCAGCCGACCAGCGGCTCGGGGACCACCATGAACGGATCGGACTGCCGGTCGGTGTAGAAAATGCGTGCGGGTGTCGGCGGTACGTCAGGGAGATTCTTCGCGCCGTCGAGCATGTAGCCCAGCGAGAGCGGGCGTGGATTGGTGCGGCGCGCCTCCAGGTAGACGCGGTACCAGTTCAACGACTCGGGGATAGGCGCCGGGAAGACCAGCGCGTAGCGCCCGTCCGGCCGGCGGCGCGGCTGTGTCAGCAGCTTCGGCTCGGTCGACCGGACACGGAAGTCCTCCATCAGCGTCCCGGAGACAATCAGCGTTGTCCGGTCCGGGCCAGCCTGGAGCGGGTTGTCAAGCACCACCTTCAGCTCTGCCCACACGCCCGGCTTCGGTGCCGTCGCGTACCACAGCTCCGCGCTGCGGATCAGCGGGATGGGGACCGGCCACGGTGAGCCCGCTTGTCCCAGTGTCAGGAGGGTCGGCGCCGCCGGCCGCGAGAGGCGCGGCAGGATGATCAACAGTGCCAGCAAGGAGAGCAGAGCGGCCGCCAGCCCGACGAGCGCGGCCGTGCCCCCCACGCCAGCGCGGCCCCAGAATCTGGGACCGGCAACCGTCTGCGCGGTCATCGCTTCCTGGGGAATTCTAGGTCAGCAAGGGCGCCCAGACCTGTCTCGGCAGCCCACCTGGCGGGTTGCGACCGGTTTGTTACGGCGCCGTTACTCGGCGGCGACACCTTGCACGCCCGCCAGCTGGAAGCGGTACTGCATCGAGTACAGGCTGTAGTAGTGCCCCTCGTGCTGGAGCAGCTCGGTGTGCGTGCCGCGCTCCACGATCCGCCCATTCTCCAGGACCAGGATCTGGTTCGCCGCGATGATCGTTGAGAGCCGGTGCGCGATCACGAAGCTCGTTCGCCCGCGCATCAGCGTCTCCAGCGCTTGCTGGATCAGCTTTTCGGTCGCCGTGTCTACCGACGAGGTCGCCTCGTCGAGGATCAGGATCCGCGGGTCTGCGATCAGTGCCCGCGCGAACGACAGGAGCTGCTTCTGTCCCTGCGACAGCGACGCGCCCCGCTCCTGCACCTCGGTGTCGTACCCAAACGGCAGCGACGCGACGAACTCGTGCAGGTTCACCGCCTTCGCCGCCGCGACGATCTCCTCGTCGGTCGCGTCGAGCTTCCCGTAGCGGATGTTGTCGCGCACCGTCCCGGAGAAGAGGAACGGCTCCTGCAGCACCAGCCCGACCTGTCGGCGCAGGCTCTCTGTTGTCACCTCGCGGATGTCGTGCCCATCGATCGTGATCGAGCCGGACTTGATGTCGTAGAAGCGCAGCAGGATGTTGATGATCGATGACTTGCCCGCGCCGGTGTGTCCGACCAGCGCCACCAGCTCGCCCGGATCGGCGTCAAGCGAGATCCCACGCAGGACCGGCCGGTCCGGCAGGTACTCGAACACCACATTGTCGAACTTGACACGCCCGGTGATGGCGGGCAGCTCGTAGGCGCCCGCCCGGTCCTGCACCGCGGGCGGCGTGTCCAGCAGCTCGAACACGCGCTCGCCGCCCGCCATCGCGGCCTGCATCGAGTTGTACCTCGCCGAGAGATCGTTGATCGGCTCGAAGAACCGTCCGACGTACGAGAGGAAGGCCCACAGCGACCCCAGCGTCATTGCGCCGCCCAGCACCTGCTGCCCGCCGTACCAGATCACGATCACCGTCGCCACCGTGCTGATGAACGTGATCACCGGGCCGAAGCCCGATGACCACGCCGTCGCCTTGATCAGCCGGCGCAGGTTCTCGCGGTTGACCTCGTCGAACTTCCCGCGGTTGACGTCCTCCCGGGCGAAGGCCTGCACGACGCGTACACCGGAGATGTTCTCCGCGAGGTTCCCGGTGACGATCGCGTTCTGACGCCGCACCTCGCGGTACATCTCGCGTGAGCGCGAGCGATACAGGTGCGTCGCGAAGGCGATCACTGGCACCACGAGCATCGTGACCGCCGCCAGGCGCCAGTTGAGCGTGAACATGAGCACGACGATCCCCACCAGGACGAAGAAGTCACTCGCGATGGCGACGACGCCGCTGGTCAGGAACTCGTTCAGCGCGTTCACGTCCCCCGTCATGCGCGACATGATGCGCCCAGCCTCCATGTTGTCGTAGAAGCTGAACGACAGCCGCTGGAGGTGGCTGAAAAGTGAGCGGCGCATCGAGAACAACACGCTCTGCCCCACCCAGCTCATGATGTAGGTCTGGCCGTACGTGCCGAGCCAGGCGACGAGCGCGGTGAAGAAGAACGCTCCCACCGTGAGCAGTAGTAGGCGTCCGTCCTTGCCCGGGATGGCGTAGTCAAGAGCGACCTTGATCAGGTACGGCCCGGAGAGGTTGGCGCACGCGATGACGATCATCAAGAGCGTCGCCAGGGCCATCCGACCGCGGTACGGCTTGACGTACTCCCACGTGCGCGAGACGATGCGCGGGTCGTACGCTTTGCCCAGGACCTCATCGTCCTCGGCATCGCGCGACCGAGTCGCGGCGACCGTCGCGGTCATCCCCGCGCCCTCTGGCCGCCCACACCGCTCACGCCGCCCACACCGCTCACGCCGCTCACGCCGCTCACGCCGCCCACACCACTGATCTGCGCCAGTACCTCCTCCTGATCGCGCAGCTGCAGATCGTAGATCTGCCGGTAGGGTCCGGGTTGCTCCAGAAGCTGGTCGTGCGTGCCGCGCTGCACGATCTGCCCGTGCTCCAGCACCAGGATCTGGTCGGCGTTCTTGATCGTCGTCAGACGCTGCGCGATGACGAACGTCGTGCGCCCCTTCATCAGCTCCGCCAGCGCCTGCTGGATCTGGAACTCGGTCTTCATGTCCACGCTCGCCGTCGCGTCGTCCAGAATCAGGATGCGCGGGTCGATCAGCAGCGCGCGGGCGATGGCGATGCGCTGGCGCTGCCCGCCCGACAGCGTGACGCCTCGCTCGCCGATCTTCGTCTCGAGGCCCTCGGGCAGCTCCTGGATGAAGTCCCACGCCTGCGCCGCGCGCGCCGCGCGCTCGATCTGCGCCGGCGACGCGTCGGGCCGCCCGTAGGCAATGTTCTCCGCGGCCGTGGCCGAGAACAGGAGCGACTCCTGCATCACGATGCCGATCTGGCGGCGCAGTGATTGGAGCTCGACGCCGCGCACGTCGTGGCCGTCGATCGTGACCGCGCCGGCGGTCACGTCGTAGAAGCGTGGGATCAGCGAGACGAGCGTGCTCTTGCCCGAACCGGTGTGGCCGAGCAGCGCCACCACCTGGTCGGGCAGTGCCTCTAGGCTCACGTCGCGCAGCACATCCGCTCCCATCTCCGCTGGGCTCGGTGGCGTGACGATTTCCCCGCGATCGGTGAGGCGCTCCGCGCGCGGCTGGAAGCGCGCCTCCCCTGCGCGCTGCTGCCCGTAGGCGAACGACACGTGGTCGAAGACAACGCGCCCCTCGATCGGCGGCATCTCTGGCGCGCCCGGCCTGCTCGCCACCGGCGACGGCGCGTCGAGGATCTCAAAGAGGCGCTCGCCGGACGCGACGGCGCGCGACACCCAGCTGATGATCACGCCCAGCTGACGGGTCGGTTGCGCGAGGCGCTGGAGATAGGAGTTGAACGCCAGGAGCGTGCCCAGTGTCAGTCCGCCGCGCATCACCTCTGACCCGCCGTACCACAGGATCAGAATCGTCCCGATGGCCGAGATGAACAGCATCAACGGGTAGACCAGCGCCTGGAGACGCGTCGCGGTGATGTTGCGCTGCAGGTACTCGCGGTTCTCGTCGGCGAACTTCTCGCTCTCGAACGTCTCTCGCGCGAACGCCTTCACGACGCGGACACCCGTGATGTTCTCCTGCAGCACTGCCGTAAGCTGCGCCCACTGGCGCGACATGCGGCTGAACATGGGCCGCACGCGCGTGCCGTACGTCACCGCGGCGTAGCCGATGAACGGGATCGTCACTAGCGAGAGCAGCGCCAGTCGCCAGTGCAGCGTGAACATCATCGTCAGGATCGTCGCGTAGAGGACGACGGTGTTGACCGTTTGGAGCACGCCCTGCCCGGTGAAGATGCGCGCGCTGTCCACGTCCGACGTGACGCGGCTCATCAGCTCGCCGGTCTTGCCGCGATCGTGGTAGGCAAAGGAGAGGCGCTGCAGGTGGTCGTAGAGCGCGTTGCGTATGTCGTACGCGACTCGCTGCGAGACGAACTCATTGAGGTACGACATCCCGAACTGCAGCAGACTGATCGTGACGTTCACTACCATGAGCGCCACCGCCATCTGCAGCAGTACCGTTCGGTTCCCCTCGCCGATGCCCCGGTCGATCACCTGCTGGAAGATCAGCGGCTGCGTCAGCCCCAATCCGGTGCTGGCCAGCAGGCACGCGTACGCCAGGACGGTGTACAGGCGGTAGCGGTAGGCAAATCCCAGCAGCCGGCGCAGAATCTTCACTGCGCCGCGTCCTCACCCAGCTCACGCTTCACGGGGGCTATAGCCTCCACGGAGAGGCGCGCGCCGGTGCGGTACAGAGGCATGTCCAGGATGACGCGCTGATAGAACAGCCGCACCACCAGCACTACCATCGCCGCGACGGGCACGCCGAAGATCGCCCCCCACGCGCCGCCAATCTGCGCCCCCAGCAACACCGACGCGAAGACCAGCAGCGGATGAATTCCCACCTGCTGACTCATGATGCGCGGCGCGAGCACGTTCACCACGACGAACTGCAACACGAACAGCAGGACGAAGACCCACCACACGCTTCCCGGCGAGAGGATCAGCGTCAGCACCAGCGGCGGCCCCATCGCAAGGTACGGGCCGATGATCGGGATGGCCATCGCCACTCCGGCGAAGATGGAAAGCACCAGCGCGTACGGGAGCACCGCGAGCTGCATCACGATCCACGTGCCCAGCGAATAGATCATCGCCTGCACGAGCTGACCGCGCACGAACCCGCCGAACGTGCGGTCGATCTGCTCCAGCGCCGAAGCCACACCGACCCGGTAGCGGTCGGGCATCAGGTCGACGAACAGCCGCGCGATCTTGTCCCCGTCGAGCATGATGTAGAACGAGATGATTAGTACGAGCGACGCTCGCAGGAGCCCGCCGACCACGGTTGTTGCGATCGTGATGCTGCTCGAGAGCGCCGTCGTGCCCACCGTCTCGGCGCGCGTGATCGCGTTGCGGTACACCTCCGAGAGCTGCGCCTCCGGCAGCCCTCGCCGGATGAGCGCCGCGTGCAGCTCGTCGGCGCGGTGCTGCAGATCATCCGCCAGGACGGGGAGGCTCGCCGCCAGCTGCACCAGCTGGCTCACGACGGCCGGTACTAGGATGAGCGCGATCGTCACCAGGATGAACGCCAGCATGGCGTAGACCAGGGCCACTCCCGCTAGGCGCGGCAGCCCTACCCGCTCCAGACGCCGCGCAACCGGGTTGAGTACGAACGCCACGAGCCAGGCGAGGAAGAACAGCAGGAGGACGTCTCCAAACTGGCTGCCCACCTGCCATAGCCACCCGCCGAGCCACACCGCGCCGATGGCCGCCAGCATCAGCAGGAGGCCGCGCACCAGGGGGTCTCGTTCCAACCCCTCTCTCCGTTTCCTATTGTAGTGTGAACGGACGCTACTATCCCGGTCTTCTCATGGGCACCACTGCGGGCCCCAGCGGTGGCTCACCCTACGTCGCGGTGGACGCGGGATCCGTCTTCACCAAGGCGTACGTGCTGGACGACGTCGACGGAGAACGGCGCCTCGTCGCCGTGGGTCGCGCCCCTAGCGATGGCGATGACGGACATCCCGCGCGCGATCAGGCGGTCGCCCGTGCCGTAGCCCAGGCGCTCGCCATTGGGGGGTACTCCGGGGACGCTCGCACCGACGTCGCGGTCACGCTGCGCACGCACGTGCCACGCGTCGTCGTCGCCGCTGCGCGCGAGGACGCCGCACGAGAGGCGGCAGAACAGATCGAGCGCCTGCCGGTGCGTGTCGTCGAGCGTGTCGCGCTCGCCGGGGGTGCTGGCGGCGCCGAGCGCCTGCTCGGCGCACTCGAGGAGCTCACCCCGGACGCGCTGATCATCGTCGCGGCCGCCGACGGACGCGGCGCCGAGGGCAAGGCGACGCTCGGGGCGCTTGAGGCGCTGCGCTTCAGCGGCCTGGCTCCGTTCGTCGTTCTCGTCGGGCAGATTCCGGAGGGTGCCGCACTCCTTGACGGTGTGCGTCACGCCGTCGCCCCCGCCGCCGACGGCGCCGCAGTCGCGGCGGCGCTCGCCCCGCTCGTCGAGGCGTCGTCCCTGGACGGCGTGCGCGTCGGTACCGAGATCGTCGCGGAGCGCTATGACGTGGACGTGCTCACGCTCGACCTCGGCGCGAGCCACGCGGTCGCAGTCCTGGCGAGCGGCACGACCGGCCGGCGGCGTGTCGTCGCCGTCGCCCGTGACGACCTGGGTCTGCGCCGCGGGCGTCCCGAGATCCTCGCGAAGGCCGGTGTCGAGGCGCTTCTGCGCTGGCTCCCGATCGACGTCGATGGCGAGGCGCTGCGCAGCGACGCGCGACGCGGGTTGATCGCCCCCGCGGCGCTCCCCGAGACGCCCGAAGAGCTGCTGCTGGAGCACGCCTTCGCGCGCGAGGCGCTGCGCTTGCTCCTGGCAGACCTCCCCAAGGGCGTCGCCGGTGGGGCGGCCGGGCTGCCGCCCGTGGATCTGGTCATTGGCAGCGGCGGACCGCTCGCCGGCGCGCCACGCCTCTCGCAGGCAGCCATGATCCTGCTCGATGCAGTGCAGCCCGAAGCGCTCACTCAGCTTGCCCTCGACCGCGCCACTGCGCTCCCCCTGCTCGGTCATCTCGGCGCCTCGGCCGGACATGCCAACGTCGGCGCGGCGCTAGAACGCGATGGCTTGCTCAACCTGGGGCTCTGTATCGCCCCCATAGGTAGTGGTCGGGAGGGGGAGACCGCAGTGCGCGTTGAGGTCGCCTTCGCGACGCGCTCGCCGGTCACCGTCGAGGTGCCCTTCGGCGCCATCGAGGTCGTGCCGCTGGGTATCGGCGAGCGCGCGTCGCTGAAGCTCTGGCCGTCGCGCGACTTTGACGTCGGTCTGGGCCGGGGCAACGCGGCGACGCCGCGCGCCGAGGTGGAGGGCGGCGCGGTGGGCATCATCATCGACGCGCGCGGCAGGCCGCTCGCGCTCCCCGACGCGCGCGAGAAGCGCCAGGCGAAGCTCCTCCAGTGGCTGCAGGCGACACGTGCCTATCCGCAGCTCTCCTTCGTACAGCCGGAGGAATAGGGAGAGGAGGAGAGTCACGATGACCTCACTCGCGCAGCAGCTAGATTCAACTGACTCCGCCGCGCTGCCGCGCGCCGACTATCCGCGCCGCCGCCCATTCATGACGCGCGGCGGCTTGCGCCGCGCGCGTCCCATCCCCACCGGCGGCGAAGCGCTCGTGAGAGTCGGCGACCACGTGGAGAGCGGCGCACGCGTAGCACGCGGCGCGCGCGAGATGCGTGCGACGGTCATCGACCTCGCCGCCTCGCTCGGTGTCGACGGCGACGCCGCACGCTACCTGACGCGCGCCGTCGGCGACGAGGTTGCACAGGGGGAGGCACTCGCCGAGCGACGAGCGCTGGGGGGGCTCCAGCGACGCGCTGTCCGGGCGCCCTTCAGCGGGCGGCTGGCGCACGTTTCGGAGCACACGGGCCTGGCCTATCTTGTGCCGCCTTCGGCCGAGCAGACGGTCTTGGCGCACCTCACGGGCCGCGTCGTAGCGGTCGACGAGCGTGCCGTCACCATCGAAGGCAGCGCCTTCGCCGTGACCGCCCGCGCCGGGGCCGGCCCCGCCGTCGCGGGCGTCCTCATGGTCGCGGAAGCTCTCGAGAGGCTGCCCCGCGATGTCGCGGGCGCGATCGTCGCATGTGGCTTCCCGGTGAACGAGGCGACGGTACGCGCCCTGCTCGACGGCGGCGCCGCGGCGATCGTCGCGGCAACGGTCGAAGAAGAGACCCTCGAGCGGCTGGGCTGGGACGACGCATTCTGGGCCCGCGCGGGGACGCCTCCCCCCGCCCCGCCCGCGACACTGCTCGCGCTCTCGTTCTCGGCGGCGCCACCCGCCGGCGTGTGGGAGGCGCTGCGCGCGCTCGCCGGCCGGCCCGCGTCGGCGCTCGGCTGGGAGCTGACGCCCGATGGCGGGCGCATCACGCCCGAGCTGCTTGTCGCGCTCGGGGAGAACGCCCCATCGCTTTACGGCCTGCCGGAGGGCGGCGAAGCCGATGTGGAGCTTCGCCCGGGGACGCGTGTGCGCGCCATTGCCGGCCGCGCGATAGGGTTGGTTGGCGAGGTAATCGCGCTGAGCCCGGGGCCGTTTCGCCTGCGCTCGGAGATTGGCACCGAGGTGGCGGACGTCTCGTTCCCGTACGGTGTCCGTCTGCGGCTGCCCGTCACGCACCTCCAGGTGATGCCCTGACGGCGACTCCCCGCTAGGTCGTTCTTCGTCTCACTCCTCGAAGCGCGCCGCACCGGTCAGGAGCGCGACGCACGCTGCCGCGACCAACCCGAGCCACGACAGGGCCAGCAGCATCCCCTCCACCGCGAAGTCGCCTACTGGTGAGAACGGCTGCGCCAGGCTGCTCGTCGCCACCCCTGGCTGGCGGATGAGATAGCTCACCGACCAGACCACCACCGCGAGGGCCACGGTCCAGTACCAGGCCCCCGCCTGCGACTCCTCGTGCGCCCGCAGCCTGGGCGCAACGTGTGCCGCCACCTGCATACTCACCTGTCGCGACGTCCGCCCCCTCGGCCCCGACTGCCCTGCCCGACCAAGTTGCGCCATCGTCCTCTCCATAGATCGTTCGTTCCAAGAACGCGTGTTCAAACAATAGGTTGCATGTTCTAGTGGAGTCAAGGGGTTTCGCGCTCCGCGTAATTGGGCTGATGTCGGGTACGTCGGCCGACGGGATTGACGCGGTCGTCGTCCGCCTCGGCTGGCCACCGACGCTCGCCGATCTGCGCGACGTCACGCTACACACGCGCCCGTTCGCCGGGCCTGAGCGCGAGGCCATCTTCTCACTCTTCGACACCGACCGCACGACCGCACGCGACGTGTGTGCGATGAACTTCCGGATCGGCGAGTGGTTCGCCCAGGCCGCTCTCGGCGCCGCTTCGGCCGCCGGGCTCACGCCCGACGAGATCGACCTCATCGGCTCGCATGGCCAGACGATCTTCCACCAGCCGCCCGAGCCCGGCGCTACCGCCAGTTCCCTGCAGGTCGGCGAGCCGTCGGTCATCGCCGAGCGCACGGGGATCACGACCGTGGGCGACTTCCGCGTCCGCGACATGGCTGCGGGTGGCCACGGCGCGCCGCTCGTCAGTTACGTGGACGCGCTGCTGCTCGGTCACCCCACGCGCACGCGTGCCGTGCTCAACCTGGGCGGCATCGCCAACGTGACCGTGCTGCCGCCCGCCCGCGGCGGCGCGCGACCGATCGCCTTCGATACCGGACCGGCCAACATGGTCCTCGACTGGCTCGCCGCCACGCTCACCCGCGGCGCGCTGCGCTACGACGAGAGCGGCCGCTTGGCGGCGGCGGGGAGGGTGGACGGGACGTTGCTCAACGCACTCCTGGCCGACCCCTACTTCGCCGCGCCGCCCCCCAAGACGACCGGGCGCGAGCGCTTCGGTGCCCCGTACGCGCACGCGTTGCTCGAGCAGGCTCGTGCCCGTGGTCTGCGCGATGTAGACGTCATGGCGACCGCCCTCGCGCTGACCGCTGAGAGCGTCGCCCGCGGCATCCGCGCTACGGCGCTGACCCACGGCACGGTGGATGAGGTGATCGCCGGCGGCGGCGGAACGCAAAATCCCGTCCTCATGGCCGAAATCGCGCGGCGGCTGACCGGCGTCACCGTCAGGACGCACGAGGCGCACGGCGTCTCGAGTCAGGCGAAGGAGGCGCTGACGTTCGCCGTCCTGGCCGCCGCCGCGGTGCGGGGCGAGACTAACACCGTGCCCAGCTGCACCGGCGCGACGCACTCGACGGTGATGGGGAAGATCGTGCCGGGGCGAA
>DASTZM010000586.1:0-3478 GCA_035764305.1 Chloroflexota bacterium
GAGCTCTTCCGCGAGCCGCTCGACCGCTCGTCGAGTCTCGCCGTCGCCCATGATGACGAACTGGGACGCCGGCAGCGCGTCGGCGATTCGGCGCGCCGCGCGGACGAAGACGTCGTGCCGCTTGATCGGCGCCATGCGTCCCAGGATCCCGACAAGCGGCGCTTCGGTCGGCACGCCCAGGTCGCGGCGCAGCCCGCCCGGCCGCGCCTCCAGAAATGGCCTCAGGTCGAAACCCAGCGGGATCGCGACCACGCGTTCGGGCGTGCTGATCCCTAGCGAGAGGATGTCCTCCCGCTGCGCCTCGTTCAGCGTAACGATGCGCGTCGTACCTCGGGCTAGCGCCCGCTCGATGGCGACGAACACGCGCGTCTTGCCCGGCCCAAAATAGCCGCGCAGCACGTGGCCGTGGAAGACGTGGATCCGCACCGGTACGCCCGCCGCCATCGACGCGATACGCCCAAGCGTCCCTGCCTTCGCGGTGTGAGTCTCGACGATCGTCGGCCGCCACGCGCGGAACAGCCGATACAGGTCGAGCAGCGCCACCGCATCGCTCGCGGCGGACAGCTCGCGCCCCAGGTGCGGCAGCAGGATCGGCTCGACTCCTCGCGCCCGCGCGAGTGGCACCATGCTTGCCTCACCCGCGGACTCCCGCCCGGCCACCACACGTTGGTCGAACCGTTCGGGATAGCGGGCGTCCAGGCCGGCGGCGAGCTGCACGAGATGCACCGCGGGCCCGCCCACGTTTAGACGCGCGATGACACGGCAGATCTTGATCCGATCCGGCGCCCCCGCCACGAGCGGCCGATGAGCGCCGCTCACGCGCGTCGTCTCGTCTGCCGTGCCGCTCTCGTGAGTGGCGCAGGCGCCCTGGCTGGCTGCGTTACCAGCCTGCCCGCGCTCCGCCCGAGTCCGCCTCCCCGTGATCGCGCCGCCACGCTCCAGACTCTCTTCCAGGGACGCCCCGTCCCACCGATCGGCCGACCTGAGCTGCCATGGCACGTCGTGAGCGACCCTCCCGCCGAGGTCCGTCTCGAGGGGACCGAGCTCGTCGTCCGCACCGAGCCTGGCCGGCGCGCCTTCGTCGCCCCCCGCGCGCCGTTCGCGGCGCTGCCATACGAGACACCGCGCTTTGTTGAGGAGCTTGGGTGGGTGTCGCGCGTTGCCGTTCGGCCGGGCGTCCGCTTCTTCGTCCTGCTGACGCTGCGCTTCGCCGGCGAGTCGGGCGCCATCTTGGTCCAGCCGACCCCGTTCGACCTCCAAATCACTTCCGACTCCGACCGGCCCGAGCGAGGTGTGAGCCGCTCCCTTCCGCATCTGGTGGGAGACGGCGCCGAGCACGCCTGGCGCTTGCGGCTCACCGAGCAGCGCACCGAGCTGTTACTGGATGGCACGTCCATCTGGTCACTCGACGGGCGGCGCGTGGTGGGCGCCATCGCATTCGGCGAGACCATCACCGACCAGCTGCACGGCGGGGAGCTGCGCCTGCGCGACGTCGCCTACGTCCGCCGCCCCGGCTAGCCAGACACGCCGGCGGCCACCGCCGCCGGCGCGGCGCCCCAGAAGCGGCCCTGCCGCCGCTCCTCGCGGTACCAGTCGATCGTGCGCCGCAGCCCGTCTTCGAAGGGAGTTGTCGCTTTCCAGCCGAATCGCTCCCACGCGCGCGTCGTATCCAGGCAGCGCCGCGGCTGTCCGTTCGGCTTGGTCGTGTCCCACGTGACGCGCCCGGAGTAGTTGACCGCGCGCGCGATCGTCTCGATGAGATCCCTGATCGAGATCTCACGGCCCGACCCCAGGTTCACCGGGTCCGGATCGTCGTAGCGCTCCGCCGCCGCCACCAGCCCCTCGGCCGCGTCCTCGACGAACAAGAATTCGCGCGTCGGTGAGCCGTCGCCCCACGCCGCCACCTCGTGGTGTCCGTCTTCCTGCGCCTCCAGGAACTTCACCGCCAGCATGGGGATCACATGCCCGCCGGGACCAAAGTGGTCGTACGGCCCATAGAGATTCGTGGGCATCAGGTACACCGCGTTGAAGCCGTACTGCTGGCGATACGCTTGGGCCTGTACCAGGAGCATCTTCTTCGCCAGTCCGTACGGCGCGTTCGTCTCCTCGGGGTAGCCGTCCCACAGGCTCTCTTCCTTGAAAGGGACCGGCGTGTGCTTGGGGTAGGCGCAGATCGTCCCGCACGCCACGAGCTTCTCCACGCCCGACCGACGCGCGTGTTCCAGGAGCTGCGCGCCCATCGCCAGGTTGTCGTAGAAGAACGACCCGGGGTGCTCCCGATTCGCGCCGATGCCTCCCACCACCGCCGCCAGGTGAATCACCAGCGTCGGCGCGTGGTCGCGGTACAGGCGCGCCACCGCCTCCTCGTGGCGCAGGTCGTACTCGGCCGAGCGCGGGACGACGATCCGCTCTGGAGGCACGCCCCGCGTCCGCAGCGCCGCCACCACGTGGCGCCCCAGAAAGCCAGCGCCCCCTGTGACGACGATCGTGTCCCGCGTCAGGTCTCGCACCGCCATCAGCGCTGACTCGTCAGCGTCGGCGCGCGCGGCACGTGTCGTACGCGAATCAGGTCGGCCAGCATCCCGGCGGCCACCAGGTTGACGACTGAGACGGTGAACAGCCCCGCCGTGACCCCCAGCGCCGTCAGGCTCGTCAGCGCGAACCCCACCCAGAAGACCAGCGCCGCGAACAGCGACGCGAGCGCAAACGCCAGGAACAGCTTGATTGGGTTGTAGTAGACGATCGCCTGCAGGATGATCTGCGTCGTGCGCGGCACGTCACGGAGCAGCTTCACCTTGCTCTTCCCCACGCGTGCGCGATACTCAACTGGGACGTACTTCACGAAGTACCCATTTGAGAGCGCCGCCAGCGTGATCGTCGTCGTGAACGAGAACCCCTGAGAGATGACGTGGAAGTACTGGCGCGCCAGCGACGTGCGGAAGACGCGCAGGCCGCTGTTCACATCCGGGATGTGCGTACCGGTGACCCAGCTGCACAGCGCGCCGAAGATCAGGCGCGCCGGTTCCTTGAAAATCGACTCCCGGTAGTGCGCCCCCTGGCGCGCCCCCACCACCATGTCGAACCGATCGGACTCGGCCATCAGGTCGGGGATGCGGTCGATCGGGTACGTCCCGTCCGCGTCGGCGATGATGATCCGGTCGAACTGCGCGCACGCTATGCCCGTCTTGAGCCCCGCACCGTAGCCGGCGTTCTGCGGGTGCTGCAGAACAGTCGCCCCCGCTTCTCGCGCGCGCTGCGCCGTTTGGTCAGTCGAGCCGTCGTCTACCACGATCACCTCGAACGGTTCGCCCGTTCGCTCCATCGTCGCCCGTAGCGTCCGAACCACGTCGCCCACTGCGCGCTCTTCGTTCAGCGCCGGGATGACGACGCTGAAGCCGCGCTCTAGCGGGCGAGGCTCACTTGCGGCCGAAGCCCCCAGGACCGCGATGAGGTCGCTGGCGCGGGTGGGGTCCATCGG
>DASTZM010000587.1:0-4521 GCA_035764305.1 Chloroflexota bacterium
GTAGTGGAGGGGCTGCCGCAGAAGTACGACACGACGCTCGGACGCCAGTTCTCAGGTGGTGTCGAGCTGTCTGGGGGCGAGTGGCAGAAGGTGGCGCTGGCCCGCGCGTTCATGCGCGAGGACGCGCAGCTGCTGGTCCTCGACGAGCCGACCGCCGCGCTCGACGCCCAGGCCGAGTACGAGATCTACGAGCGCTTCAAAGAGCTGACCAAGGGGCGCACCACGCTCCTCATCTCCCACCGCTTCTCGACGGTACGGATGGCCGACCACATCGTGGTGCTGGAGCACGGCCGGGTGGTGGAGCAGGGCCCGCACGATGCCCTCGTCGCCGCGGGTGGGACGTACGCGCGGTTGTACGAGATGCAAGCCGGCCGCTACCGCTAGGTCCGGCGGCGCCCAGGTTTGGCGTCAGCGCGATCTCCGGCGCGATGTTGAGGCGGGCGTTGAGGGAACGGGACTAGCCTGGCGGCGGGGCGATGATGCGGCTCAGTCCCTTGGTGGCGCTGCCGCAGACGCTACGGACTGCACCGGGCGCCGCGCGGCGAGACGCGGCGCGTCTCGTGGCGATCTCACTGGTGGCAGGGATCGCAGCGGCGATGATCGCCAATCCACGACCGGCCAGCACGCCGCTCGAACCTCCCGAGGCGGCGGCCTCGCGGGCGCTGACCATCTCGATCGAGGATCTGCTCCGCGCGGCGCAGATCGTGGAGGAGCTGGGGACGGACGACGCCTGGGCGGCCGCGCGATTGGAGGACGCTTGGCGCGCGTTGGGCCTGGTGTACCAGCACGAGCAGGCCCAGCTGGACGTCGCGGCGGGGCGCCGGCTGCCCCTCATGAGCGCCCCGCCGCTCGCGCCGGGCCGGCCAGGGCACGAGGCGGCGTTCAATCGTGCGGCGGTTACCTATCTGAGCGCAGCCCTGCCTGAGCGGGACCTGGAAGGGGTACGGAGGGCGCTGGACCTGATCGAGCTGGGGCGCCGCTGACCGGCGCGCTCACGCGGGCGCCCATCCCCGGAGCATCTGGGCGCTTGACCGGGGGCCAGGAAAGCGGTTTCATTCGAGGGTGAGGCGCCGGCTGCGCGCGCTGCCCGCGTGGGCAATCCGGCACGAGCTGACGCTGCTCGTGCTGGCCACGCTGCTGCCGTTCGCCGTGCTGGGCGTGTTCGGCGCGCAGGAGGGCTACCGCGCCGAGCAGGCGCGCATCCAGAGCCGCGCCCTCCGCCTGGCGCACGACGTCAGCGGCGACGTCGATCAGTTCATCGCCGACACCGGCGCTCTCATCGAGGCGCTGGCGCGCGTGCCCACCATCAAGCGCGCCGAGCAGCCCCAGGCCGATCAGCTCCTGACCGAGCTGGTCCAGCGCTACCCGTACTACGAGAGTCTCTACGTGCTCGACAGCGCGGGGCGCGTGGTCGCCGCCGGCGGCGCCGAGCTGCCGCCACCCGGCCCCAGACAGTCCTACGTCCAGGAAGCGCTGACCCGCGGCGCGACCATCACCACCGACCCCCTCCAGAGCCGTACGCAGCGGCGCCACGTTTTCGTCGTCGCGACGCCGCTCTGGGACGAGGGCGGAGCACCCGGCGGCGTCATCGCCGCGTCCGTCAACCTCCTGCGGCTGCAGGAAGGGCTGCGCCGCGCCGATCTGCCCGCCAACTCGTCGGTGCTCGTCGTCGACGCCAGCGGGCGCGTCGTTGCCCGCCGCACCGATCCCGAGGAATGGGTCGGGCGTGACGCACTGTTCAGCGGCGCCGTGCGCGACGCCCTCCGGCTGCGCGAGGGCGTCTCCGAGGGGGACTTCGTCGACGGCCTGCGCAAGCTCAGCGGCTTCTCGCCGACCACGCGCGTGCCGTGGGAAGTCATCGTCGGCATCCCGCTCGACGAGGCCTACGGTGCCCTGCGCCGCGAGCTGGTTGGCGCCCTCGCGCGCCTCGCCCTCGCCGCTGTCGCCGCCGGCGGAGCCGCGTGGCTTCTCGCCCGACGGCTGACGCGTCCCATCGGCGACCTCGCCGCCGCCGCACGGGCGTTCGCCGAGGGCGACCTCGCGCGTCGCGCGCCAGTGTCAGGGCCCGACGAGGTGGCGGCGCTGGCGCAGACGCTGAACCGCATGGCGGCTGCGCTGGAGCGCCAGGTGGCGGAGCTACGCGAGTCGCGCGAGCGCGAGCGGATCGCGTCGGAACGGGCACTGGTGGAGCTGCGCCGGCTGCACTCCGAGTTCATCGCCGTCGCGGCCCACGAGCTGCGCACGCCGGTGGCGGCGGCGAAGAGCTACGCCGAGCTGCTACTGCGACATGAGGACCACGAAGTCTCGCTTCCGGCCGCAACGCGGCGTCAGTCGCTCGCGCGGCTGGACGGCGTCTGCGACCGGCTCGCCCGCCTGGTGCGCTCGCTGCTGGGCGCGTCGCGCATCCAGGCGGGCGGACTGGAGCTGGAGCGCCTGCCATTCGACGTCACCCCACTCGTGCGACGCGTCGTGGACGAGATCGGCGCTGCCAGTCCCGGCCACGACGTTGCACTGCGCATGCGCCCCCGCACGGCGGCGATCGCGGTGGGGGACGCCGAGCGCGCCGAGGATGTGCTGGTCAACCTGCTGGTCAACGCGACGAAGTACTCCCCACCGGGCTCGAACGTCTTCGTCGACATCCTGGAGGACGACCGCTGGCTGGAGGTCGCTGTGAGCGATGAGGGACCGGGTGTGCCGGTGGGCGAGCGCGCCGCGATCTTCGAGCGCTTCGCCCGTGGGGCGACGCGCGGTGGTGGGTCCGAGGGGGGCGTTGGACTCGGGCTGTACATCGCGCGGGCATACGTCGAGGCGATGGGTGGGAGCATCGGCGTGCGCTCCGGCAGCGGCAAGGGCGCGACGTTCTGGTTCCGTCTGCCGCGCCCCGCCGAGGCGGACCGCGGAGCGCCGGCGCCGCGCGACGAGGGCGAGGACGTCCGCGCGCGCGACGGGAGGCGCAGCCGGGCGGAAAACGAAACGGTCGCCATCCGCATGGCGGCGACCCGGTAGGCAGCCGTGACGACCAACGCCGGCGCGTTCCGCATCCTGGTGACCGACGACGATCCCGATCTGCTCTTTTCTTTGCGCACGCACCTCGAGGCGGACGGCTTCGAGGTGCAGGCCGCGTCGGGTGGCGAGGCCGCACTGGTCGCGGCCGAAAAGGCGCTGCCCCATCTGGCGGTGCTGGACCTGCTGATGCCGGGCATGGACGGCTTCGAGGTGGCGCGGCGCCTCAAGCGACTAGGCGACGTGCCGATCATCATGCTCACCGCGATGGACGACGAGGACACGATCGTCAAGGGACTCGAGCAGTTCGCCGACGACTACGTGACCAAGCCATTCAGCTACCGCCAGCTGCTGGCGCGGGTGCGGCGCGTGCTCGAGCGGGCCTGGCCGAGCGGCGAGCCCGACGCTCCCACGGTCGCGCTGGGTGATGGGCTGGAGATCGACTTCACACGGCGCCAGATCCTGCGCGGGGGCCAGCCGCTCGAGCGCCTCACCCCGACCGAAGCGCGGCTGCTCCAGCTCCTGGCGCGCAACGCGGGCCGCGTCCTCCCGAACGCGCTGATCCTGGACCGCGTCTGGCCCGACGGGGGCGGCTCGACGCAGGGGCTCTGGGAGTACGTGCGGCGCCTGCGCCAGAAGCTCGGAGACGACCCCGAGCACCCCCGTTACCTGGAGTCAGAGCGCGGCATCGGCTACCGCCTCAAGCGTCCGTAGCCGTGTTGAGGCGACCGTTGAGGGGGGTCGCCTACGCTTCCCCCCCGTGCGTCGTGCGCGTGCCCTCCGCTCCGTCGCGCTGCTGATCCTGGCGTTCGCTACGTCGGCGGTCGCCGCTCCCGCATCCGCCTCTCGGAGCCGTGCTGCGCTGCACCTGGCGCCGCTAACGCGTGGGCCGTACAGCGCGCCCGAGCTGCGCCGCGCGGAGCTTCCGCTCGCGACGTGCGGGCCGGGTGCCGATGCCCCGGGTACATGGCGCTTTCTGAGCGATCTACCCTGGCGAGAAGCGAACACGGGCTGGCCGGCCGTCGCCGACATGATCCAACCGGAGCGCGACGTCTCCTTCAGCCGGAACCCGATTGTGCTGGTGGGGCAGGCCTACGACAAAGGCCTGGGCACCTTCCCGCCGTCCACCATCTCGTACTCGCTGGAAGGCCGCTACAGCGCCTTCAGCGCCACGGCCGGGATCAACGACGACGCGCCGCGCGACGCCGCGGCGGTGTTCCAGGTCTACGCCGACGGGGTGCTGGTCCACACCACCGGGCCCGTGGCGGCGCACGCGTCGCCCGCGACGATTGACCTCTGCACGGCGGGCGTCCAGCAGTTGGACCTGGTGGTCGCCGCCGCCGGAGAGCGCGGCGCGGGCCGGGTCGGCTTTCCGGCCGACGCTGCCGGCGCCGTCGCCGTGTGGGCCGGCGCACGCCTGTTCGAGCCCGCGGCAGTCGATCCATCGGCCGCCGCGGCGGTACGGGAGCAGATCGGGCGCGTCGTGGAGGGACACCACACTCGTGCCATCGGCGAGCT
>DASTZM010000588.1:0-4973 GCA_035764305.1 Chloroflexota bacterium
AGCGTCGCCGCCACGTCAAGCATCAGCCCGGCGATGAGCGCCGCGAGCCCCCACGCCAGCCAGCGCCCCGGCGCGGGCTTGGCCCACAGCAGGAGCGGGAAGTTGCGTGCCGCGAATGCCACCGACATAGGCACCAGCCAGCCGAGGAAGGCCAGCCGCACGGCCAGCGCATCCAACGCGGGCGACAGGAGCCACGGCGCGTCGCCCACGCTCGGGATGCGCCCCGGCACCGACTGCCATGCTGCCATCGACTCCCACGTTCCCCACGCGTTGACAGCCAGCGCCGCGAGCAGTCCGAGCCACGCGGTCACCACTAACGGGAGCACTTGGCGAAGCCCGGCGCGATGCGCCAGCGGCGGTCCCGACAGACCGGTCCGCACCAGCAGTGCGACGGCGAGCGAGGCGCCCGCCAGCGCGAGCCAGGCACCCGCAGCGGCGCCCAGGCTCGCCGCGAGCGCCACGCCTCCCAATCCCGCCTGCGCCAGAAAGGGCGCCGCACTCTGGCAGACCAGGCGCAGCAGCACGCCGCCGCCATACAGCGCCAGCACCCACGGGACCAGGTGCGCCCCCTGGAGCGGAGCGCCACGCAGGCGCGGCAGAAAGACCAGCGCGACGCCGAAGACCATCAACCCGGCAAAGCCGAAGAGCTGCGCGTGGGCGTGAGCCTGCGCCAGCGCCGCCCACGCGGTGCCGGGAGGCACGCCGAGCGCGACCGCCGTGAAGGCGCCGCCGCCGATCCCGAAACCCGCCACGATCCCGGTCGCGAGCGAGAGGCGCACGAACGGCCGCGTGATGAAGCGATCCACTCCGTTGGACGAGAGACAGGGTACGCGGGCCGCCGCGACGATCAGGACTTTCCCCGATGTGCGTCACCTCAGACCGACCTACGCTCAGAGTGACTGACGTGGCGATGAAGTACCGCAAGATCCTCGTGCCTCTGGACGGCTCGGCGCTGGCGGAGCGCGCGTTGCACTACGCCGAGACGATGGCGCGCTCTCAGGGCGCCCAGGTGGTGCTGATGCGGGCCGTCGAGGCGCACGTCCTGCCCGGGCGCGACACGCCCGGCGCCCAGCGCCACGTCGTCGACGAGGCGGACGCCTATCTCTCTCGCTGGGCGGAGCGAATCGCCGCCGCGTCCGGTCTGGATGTCGAGACCGCGGTGTACTACGGCACGGCCGAGCGTGGAATCGTCGAGGAAGTCACGCTGCGCGGCGCCGATCTCGTGGTGATGTCGACGCACGGCCGGTCGGGTCTCGGTCGCTTCATCATGGGCAGCGTCGCCGACCACGTCCTCCGCAACGCGCCCGTCCCAGTCATGCTGGTTCCGGCGGGCTGCCATCACACATGGGAGCTGCCCTCATCGCCCGAAGCCGGGCAGGCCTCCAGCGCCGCGGCCTCTACTGGGGGTGCCGCCGCGCCGCGCCCTTTTCGCATGCTGGTGCCGCTTGACGGCTCACGCTTCGCTGCCGAGGCCATCGACGCGCTGCCGCGCGTCGCCGGTCCGGCGGAGACGCGCGTCACGCTGGTAAGCGCGCTGGAGCTGGTGCCCTCGCTGGTCTACGCCGCCGGCATGGAGAACCAGATGCGCGACCTCGAATCGGAGGCGTTCGCGGCGCGCGCATACCTCGAGGGCGAGGCGTCGTGGCCCCGCGTCCTGGCCAGTCAGGTCGACGTCGAGGTGGCGCTCGGTCCGGCAGCGCAGTCGATCGCCGAGTGCGCGCGCGAGCGGAACGTCGACCTGGTGGTCATGGCCACCCACGGGCGGGGCGGCCTCTCGCGCATCGTGCTGGGGAGCGTCGCTACCGGGCTATTGCACCTGCTCCACTGCCCGCTCCTGCTGGTCCGCCCCGTCGGTGTCCGCGAGCTCAGCGAGCCCGCCCGGCAGCGGCCTCACCTCGTCGCAGCCGGCTCCTGAACACGGCGGCGCGCCCCGCCGGGCGCGCCGGCCGACTCTCTCCGCCACCCGGATCACGGCTTCGATAGCCGCTGCGACGCCGGCAGCAGCAGGCGCCTGACGCGCTGAACCGTGTTGCGGTTGGCCTCCGCGGCGCGTGCCGCCGCAACGGATGCGACGCCGTCGGCGCTGTCGCGGAACGTCTCCGGCAGCGAGACGCCGGCCTCTGCCTCCCAGCGCAACCGCCAGTCATCGGGAAGCCGCATCGGTACGGCCCGCCCCGCCATCTCGGCCCACAGCAGCGCCCAGTGGCGGGGCACGACGCGGTACAGGTCGTAGCCGCCGCCGCCCCACGCCAGCCAGCGCCCGTCACACAGCTCGTGCGCCAGGCGATGGACCAGGCGCGCCGCGTGTTCGAGTGCGCGCGTCGTGAGCTGCAGGTCGGCTAGCGGGTCCCACACGTGCGTGTCGCAGCCGTGCTGGCTCATGATCACGTCCGGACGGAACCCCTCCGCCAGCGGTGGGAGCACGGCCTCAAGCGCGGCGACGTACGACTCGTCGTCGGTGCCGGGGGCGAGCGGTACGTTCACCGCCGTCCCACGCCCGGCGCCGCGTCCCAGCTCGAGAACGTCGCCCGTCCCCGGGAAGAGGTGCGCCCCCGACTCGTGGAAGGACACCGTCATCACGCGCGGATCGTCCTCGAACGTCTGCTGCACGCCGTCGCCGTGGTGCACGTCCAGGTCGATGTACAGGACGCGCGCCTGCCGCTCCTGCACCACCGCCGCGATGGCGACCGCGGGATCGTTGTAGAGACAGAAGCCGGACGCGCGGGCTGGCATACCGTGGTGCAGGCCGCCCATGGGGTGGAAGAAGTGGCGCACCTCCCCGCTCGCACCCGGCGTGCAGAGCGTGCGCGCCACATGGACGCTTCCGCCCACCACCAGCGCCGCCGCCTCGTGCGCTCCGGGGAAGACCGGGTTGTCTCCCACGCCAAGCCCGTAGCGGCGCGCCTCAGCTTCGAGTGGCGCCTCCGTCAGCGGCGCCCAGTCGGAGAGGCGGGCCAGGGCCTCGACGTACTGCGCGGTGTGGACCAGCTCCAGCTCCGCCACGGTTGCGGGCGGCGGGCAGACGGTGTCGCTGTCGTGCAGGAGACCCGCTCGCCGTAGGAGGTCGAGCGAGGCGTCGTAGCGGCGCGGGTTCAGCGGATGGCGCGGGCCGAAGTCATAGCGCGCATAGTCGGGGCACGCTAAGAGACGCGCGGCGTGCTCAGGGGGCGCATCGCTCGCTCCCACCGAGTCAGGCGCCGAGCGCGTGCGCTTCGCGCTCCAGCGACTCGCGGAACTGCGGCGCGGCGAGCTCGATCAGCGCCTGCGCCCGCTCGCGCACGCTCTTGCCGTGGAGCGCGGCGACGCCGTACTCCGTCACCACGTAGTGCACGTGCGCCCGCGTCGTGGTGACTCCCGCGCCCGGAAGCAGCGCGGGCACGATGCGCGAGAGCGTGCCCGCGCGCGCGGTGGCCGGCAGCGCGATGATCGGCTTGCCGCCGGGCGCGAGCGCGGCGCCGCGCATGAAGTCCATCTGGCCGCCGACGCCGCTGTACACCTTGCGCCCGATCGAGTCGGCGCACACCTGGCCGGTCAGATCCACCTGGATAGCCGAGTTGATCGCGACCATGTTTGCATGGCGCCGGATCCGCGCCGTGTCGTTGGTGACGTCGCACGGCAGCAGCTCCACCATCGGGTTGTCGTCCAGGAAGCGGTACGTTTTTTCCGTCCCCATTACAAAGGAGGCTACGACCTTCCCCGGGAAGATCGGCTTGCGCGTGCCGGTCACCACGCCGCGCATCACCAGGTCCACCACGCCGTCGGTGAACATCTCCGTGTACACCCCCAGGTCACGCCGGTCGGTCAGCGCCGCCAGGACCGCGTTCGGGATCGCGCCGATCCCCATCTGGATCGTCGCGCCGTCCTCCACCAGCGACGCGACGTTCCGCCCGATGTCCAGCTCCACCGCGCTCGGGACGGCGGGCTCCTCGACGATCGGTGGCTCGTCCACCTCTACTGTCGCGGCGAACCGGCTCACATGCACGAACGACTGCCCGAGCGACCGAGGCATCGACGGGTTGATCTGGGCAATCACGCTCTTGGCCGACAGCGCCGCGGCGAGCGCGACGTCGACCGACGTGCCGAGCGAGCAGTAGCCGTGCGCGTCAGGCGCCGAGACGTTGAGCAACGCCACGTCGAGCGGCAGAGCTCCACTGCGGAACAGGTCCGGGATGTCTGAGAGAAACACGGGCACGAAGTCCGCGCGCCCGGCCTGTACCGCGTGCCGCACGTTGCTCCCCACGAAGAGGGCGCGGTGCCGGAAGCTGCGCGCCATCTCCGGCGCCACGTACGGCGCCGGCCCCAGTGTGTGCAGGTGGGTGACCTCGACCTCGCGCAGCTGGTCGGCCCGTGCCACCAACGCCCCGATGAGCGTCTGCGGCGCGGCGGCGGCGCCGTGCACGAACACGCGATCGCCCGACCGCACACGCCGCAGGGCGTCTACCGCGGTCGACGGAACGTGGGGCGCGGGCTGTGTGCCGGTGGTCATCGTGAGAGCCTACTGCCGTCCTGTCGTCGCTGCGCCGCACCGCTCGGGCGGCGCCGCCGGCCCTTCGGGCCAGGCAAGCGCTCGCTGAGGGCCAGGCGTCATGCTGTTCCGCGCGAACACGTCTCGGTGAGTCTCCGACCCGCGGGCTGGCGCCGCATCGGGGGAAACCCGAACGCAGGCGGGCGGAAGGCGCCTCCCTCCGTATAGTCGATTCATGGGTACCGTCGCGCTGATCGGGTTTCCGCCGGACCTGGAGGGGCTCATCCTGGAGGCGCTCCGCTCTGCCGGCTATACCGCGCGCGCCTTCGTCCTCCACGGGGACATCGTCCCCGTCCTAGGGCGGCTGCGCCTGGACGCGCTGCTGCTCGACGGTCATCCCTTTACCAACCTGCCCGCCCTGGTCCGCGCGGTGCGTGAACAGCCCGCCACCGCGGCGCTGCCGATCGTCGTCATCACCGCCAAGCTGCGCGACGACTTGGAGGACATC
>DASTZM010000589.1:0-8242 GCA_035764305.1 Chloroflexota bacterium
AGCTGGTGGTTTTGGGTTCCGAGCCTTCGGCTCGGCCAGGGGGCAAGCCCCCTGAACCCCCTAGACGTCGATCTCCTCAACCTCGCGCGCGTGCTTCGCCAAGAACTCCCGGCGTTGTTCGGCGTTGCCTTCTTCCATGAGGGCGGAGACGAGCTGGGCGGCGATGTGGGCGTCGTCCAGGGTGACCTGCTTGAGGAGGCGCTTCTCCGGGTCGAGGGTGGTGTCGCGGAGCTGCTTGGCGTTCATTTCGCCGAGGCCCTTGTAGCGACGGAACTCGACGTTATCTGCGGTCTTGTTCTGGCGCTGCCACTGCTTGCGCGCCTCGTCGTCGGCGAGCCAGACGGTCTTGCCCTTGTAGCTGACCGAGTAGAGCGGCGGGCAGCCGATGTAGACGTGTCCCTTCTCGATCAGGTCCGGGAACTCCTGGTAGAAGAGCGTCAGGAGCAGGCACTGGATGTGCAGGCCGTCGACGTCGGCGTCGGTGAGAAAGATGATCTTGTTGAACTTCAGCCGGGCGTGGTCGTAGGAGGCGCGCGTCCCGCAGCCCAGCACGGTGAGGATGGTGCGGATCTCCTCGTTCTCGACGATGCGCTTGAGGTCGGCCTTGGCGACGTTGAGTGGCTTCCCGCGCAGCTTGAGCACGGCCTGGAACTCGGAGAAGCGGCCCTGTGAGGCGGAGCCACCGGCCGAGTCACCCTCCACGATGAACAGCTCGGCGCGCTCGGGGTCCTTGGTGATGCAGGGGATGAACTTCTTGGAGACGGTGGCGTCGATCAGTTCGCCGCCCTTCTTGTTGCCGGTGCGCGCGAGCTCCTCGACGAGGAGCGCTTCGTTGCGCGCCTTTTGCATCTCGTTGACCTTGCGCAGCCACTCTTTGGCACGGTCGGGAGATGACTCGAACCACTCCTTGAGCCCCTCGTCGACGATGGAGCGGACGATGCCTTCCACCGGCGCGTTGTTGAGGCGATCTTTGGTCTGCCCCTGGAACTGGGGGTTGGCGAGCTTGACCGAGACGATGGCGACGAGGCCCTGCTGGGCGACGTCGGCCTTGAAGGATTGCTTCTCGCGGTCCTTGATGACGCCCATCTTGAGCGCCTGGTCGTTCAGGACGCGCGTGAGCGCGGCCTTGAAGCCGGTCTCGTGGACGCCGCCGTCGCGGGTGCGCACGCCGTTGGCGTAGGACTGGATGACGGTGCGGTAGCCGGTGTTGGGAAGGAGCGCGACCTCGACCGAGACGTCGTTGCGGGTCTTGGCGATCCCGAACGCCTTGGGGAAGAGCGGCGTCACATCGGGTGGGGTGAGGAACTTGGCGTAGTCGACGACGCCCTCTTTGGAGGCGTAGGTCTTGGTGACCATCTGGCCGCGAGAACCCGCGTCGGGATCAAAGTAGGTGAACTCGATGGCGAGGCCGCGGTTGAGGTAGGCGGCGGCCTGGAGGCGGGACTCGATCAGCTCGGGGGCGTAGTGGGCGTCGGTGTCGAAGATGGTCGAGTCGTAGAGCCAGCGCATCTCGGTGCCGTGCTTCTTGCCGGCGCCGCCCTCGACGACCGAGCGGCCGGCGTTGCCCTTGCGGAAGCTCTGGCGGAATTGCTTACCGTCGCGCCAGATGGTGAGCTGAAGCTCCTCCGAGAGGGCGTTGATGACGGTCGCGCCGACGCCGTGGAGGCCGCCGGCGGTCTTGTAGACGCCTTCCTCGAACTTCCCGCCGGAGTGGGGGACGGTCATGATGAGGGTGGCGGCGGGGACCTGCTTGCCGCGGTACTCCTTGAGGTCGAAGGGCATGCCGCGCGCCTCGTCACGAACGGTGACCCAGCCCTTCTTGTCGATCTGGACCCAGATCTTCTTGCCGTGGCCGGCGTTGGCCTCGTCGACGGCGTTGTCCACAGCCTCGTAGATCAGGTGGCAGAGGCCGGACGTGGAGGTGGAGCCGATGTACATGCCCGGGCGGTGCCGGATGGCCTGGATGCCCTCCAGGATCTGGATGTCCGCTGCGGTGTACGAGTCGGCGCCCGCCTTCCCGTTGGCCTTGCCGTTGTCGTGGCCATTGGCATGGCCGTTGAGGGAGCCGTTCGTGCGCCCCGTGGAGGGCCGCACAACCACATCGTCCACATCAAGTGTCAGCTGTCGCGCCATTGTCCCGCTGCGTCTCTTCCTTTAATAGTCCAGCAGTAGGCTGTGTCCCAGAGTATAGAACATCTTTTCTAAACGCGCACGCACGGCGAAGGTTGCGGGGGCGCGGGAGATGTCTCCAGCCTACCAGCCTTCTTAACGAAAAGCGGGGCCAATGCTCTCTTAGAGGTGGTTGGATCGGACTACGCGGCGGCGGAGGCGGGTTCGGGGTGGAGGACGAGGGCGGCGGCGCCGATGGCGCCGGCGTGCGGGCCGAGCCGCGACGGGACGACGTACGTTTCCGGATGGGGCCCGCGGGGGCGGATCTGCTTGAGGGCGCGGTGGATGGCGTCGAAGAGCGGCTGGCCAGCTTCGGCGAGCCCACCGCCGAAGACGATGACCTCGGGGTCGAGCATGCGCGAGGCGATCATGACGGCGAGGGCAAGGTAGTACCCCTCCTGGTCGAGGAGTTTTTGGGCGGCGGGGTCGCCCTGGACGGCGGCCTGGACGACGTGGGCGGCGGTGACGTGCTCCGGGCCGCCGGCGAGCCGGGCGATGAGGGGTGATGCGCCGGACTCGGCGGCGCGCCGGCCGGCGGCGCCGAAGGCGGGGCCGGCGGCGGCGCCTTCGAGGCAGCCGACCATGCCGCAGCGGCACTGGGGGCCGTTCTGGAGGACGGGGATGTGGCCGATCTCCCCGGCGGCGCGCTTGCCGCGGACGATGCGTCCGCTCTCGATCAGGCCGGAGCCGATGCCGGTGCCGACCGTGATGAAGACGAGGTGCTGGATGGGGGTGTCTGTGGTGCCCCAGCCGCCGAAGCAGCGCTCGCCCCAGGCGGCGACGTTGACGTCGTTGTCGGCGACGGTGGGGACGCCGTAGCGGCGGGTCAGCGCATCGCCGAGGGGCAGGTCGCGCCAGGCGAGATTGGTGGCGCCGACGAGAATGCGTTGGCGCGGGTCGACGCCACCGGGGGCGCCGGCGCCGATGCCGGCGAGCCTTGGGCGGAGGTCGGGGTGTTGCGCGAGGAGTCGATCGACGACGGCGGTGATGCTGGCGAGCGAGGCGTCGTTACTCTCGGGGGCGACGGGGCCACGCTCACTGGCGACGACGGCGCCGGTGGGATCGACGAGGGCGGCGGCGACCTTGGTGCCGCCGATGTCGACGCCGAGGGCGAGGGGGCTCTGTAGAGGGGCCGTCACGGTGGCGGCATTCTACTGCGGGGTGGTGGGAGGTGAGCCGGCGCATAGGCGTCACGCGGGCTCCCCTCGGCGTGGATGTTGGGGTACGTGTTGACGGGGTGTACGCGTCCCACTTCTCCGGGCGGCGTGTGGATCTGACGTTCCAGGAACCGCGCCCGCTGGTGGCGTTGAGTGGGGCGAGAGCGCGGGCCGAGGCGGGTTAGCGGGACGCTGACGGCGCGGGGACCTTGAACTGTTCAGCGAGCTTGGCGACTTCTTTGGCGCGGGCTTCGTCACCCTGGCCGCGGCGGTAGACGACTTCGCCTCCCACCATGGTGAGGACGCAGCGCCGGTCGCTGCCGGGGAGGTCGCGGAGGCCGCCGCCGAGCTTGGCGCCGGGCACGGGGGCGAAGGCGGTGACGTCGGCGTCGTAGCCGACGACCAGGCGACCCTTGCGCGTCGCCAGACCCAGCTCGGTCGCCGGGACGGTGGCGCCCATGCGGGCGGCGTCGGAGAGGGAGACGCCGCCTTCGGTGGTGAGGACGGCGAGGTCGCGGTCGATGGGCGAGCCGCTGCCGCTGAGGTTGCCCTTCTCGCTCCAACAGCCGAGGTCGTCGCGGATCTCGAGCTTGCGTTCGCCGTCGGAGTAGGTGCCCTGCGGGAAGCCGCCGAAGCGGGTGCCGTCGGTGACGAGCGCGACGTTGTGGACGCCCTTCACGCGGACGAGCAGGTTCTGCATGATGGGGTGGACGTGGGAGCCGTCGGGGATGAGCTCGGCGACGACGCGGGGGTCGGTCAGGACGGTTCCGGCGGTGCCGGGGTTGCGGTGGTGGAGGGGCTGCATGCCGTTGAAGGTGTGGGTGGCGTGGCGGACGCCGGCCTGGATGGCGTCGCGCGCCAGCTCGGGCGAGGCCGTGGTGTGGCCGATGGAGGGGATTACACCGGCACGTGAGAGCGTCTCAATGAAAGGAAGCGCGTCTGGGAATTCGGGCGCGCAGGAGACGAGCTTGACGTGGCCGCGCGCGGCGTCTTGCACACGGAAGAAGTCGTCGGGGTCGGGCGGGAAGAGCTGGCGACCGGAGCCGTCTCGCGCGCCCCAGGCGACCCACGCGTCCCAGTTCAGCCACGGCCCTTCTATATGGAAGCCGAGGGCGACGGCGCCGCCGGTAGGCTGGCCGATCAGGTCGGCCAGCGCGGGGATCCAGCCGGCCATCTCGGCGGGCGGGCCGCCGACGGTCATGAGCAGGCCGGTGCAGCCGCTCTCGGCGCGCCGGCGCATGACGGTGCGCGCGGCGTCGCGGCCGTCGGTGTAGCGCAGGCCCCAGCCGCCGTGGGTGTGGACATCGATCAGGCCGGGCAGCATGACGGCCTCGGGCCCGAGGTCGTGTACCTCGGCGCCCGCGGGGACCTGCGACCGATCGGTCAGCAGCCGAGTGATCTTCCCGCCGTCGGTCACCAGGCCGATCACTCCGGCGGACGGCTCGGGCGCCAGCACGGTGCCGGCCAGCAGCGCGATCGCCCTCGAAGACCCGTTCATCGTCATCTCGGGGAGAAGCCTACAATCTCACACGGATATGACCACCGAGACTACGAGCAAACCCACCCGTCCCGTCAAGGCCGCCTTCGTCGGCGCCGGCGTGATGGGGCGTGACCATTGGAAGAACGCGCTCACGCTCCAGGGCAACGGCGAGCTGCAGATCACCGGCGTGGCCGACATCCTGGTCGACCGGGCCAAGGCGCTGGGCGACGAGCACGGGATCACGGCCTTCGAGGATTACAAGAGGCTGATCGACGAGACGAAGCCGGAGTTCGTCGTCGTCTCCACGCCCCACCCGTCGCACGAGGAGATCACGGTCTACGCCGCGGAGCGCGGCATCCACGTGCTGTGCGAGAAGCCGATCGCGCACACCGTAGCCGCGGCGGACCGGATGATCGCGGCGTGCCGCAAGGCGGGCGTGCTGCTGGGGATCGACTTCTCGCAGCGCCCGACGCCGGCGTACCAGAAGGCGCACGACCTGATCGCGAACGGCGACCTGGGGGAGATCTACCGGGTCAACTTCATCGCCAGCGCGTGGTACCGCACGCAGTCCTACTACGACAGCGGCGGCTGGCGCGGCACGTGGGAGGGCGAGGGCGGGGGCGTGATCATGAACCAGGCGCCGCACCACCTGGATCTGTACTGCTGGCTGGCCGGTCTGCCTCAGTCGGTCAAGGCGACGGCGCTGACGCGCATCCACGAGATCGAGGTCGAGAACACCGTCGCGGCGCTGCTGCAGCACAACAAGGAGCGCGTGGATTCCTTCTATACGACTACGGCGCAGTGGCCGGGGCGGACCGAGATCTCCATCGCCGGGCAGAAGGGGCGGATGGTCATCTCGGAGCGCAACACGCTGCGCCTGTATCGCCTGGAGAAGTCGGTCTCCGAGGAGCTGCTGACGTCACCGCACGGCTCCAAGCCGGCGGGGGAATGGGAGGACGTGGAGGTGGTGCCCGCGCCGCGCGACCAGGTGGGGCACATCGCCATGCTGCGCCGCTTCGCCGATACGGTGCGCGAGGAGGGGCCAGAGGAGCACCTGTATGCCACGGGCGAGGACGGGAGAAAGGCGCTGGAGCTGGCCAACGCGATGCTGCTGTCGGCGTACCGCGACAAGACGGTGACTATCCCGACGAACCGGGAGGAGTACGACGCACTCCTGGCGGAGCTGCGGGCGAAGGCGGCGCGGGGGGAGTTCAAGAAGCGTCAGCGGGCGGGCCAGGAGCAGGTGCTCTCTGTCCTGCCAGAAGGGACGTAGCAGAGTTTTCTTACGTAAGCGGCGCAGCCTTGAGCGGCGGGCGCGTTCTCTGGAGCGCGTCTTGCTTTGCTGTGGGAAGATAGAAGCACACGTATCCCGATGAAGATCTTCCCCCGGCCCGGCGACAAGAAGCGCCAAGGCACCGATGGGCGCGCCAACGGCGCGTCCTCCAACGGGTCGGGTGGCACGCGCCCGCGTCCCCCCGGCCCCGAGGCGCCGCGCTACCGCGGCGCGGGGCCCGGCCGTCCGGGCACAGGCGGCGGTATGGGGGCGGAAGACCCCAACCAGTCGGGACCACGGCGCTTCCTCAACCTCATGTCGCGGCGCTGGCTGTGGCTGCTCGGCGCGCTGCTGATCGTCAACTACCTGGCGACGAGCTTCCTGCCGCAGGAGCCGGCGCAGCAGCGGATCCGCGTGGCGTACTCCTTCTTCAAGGAGCAGGTCGAGGCGAATAACGTCTCGGAGATCTCGATCCGGGGCGACATCGCGCAGGGGTCGTTCAAGCGAGCGGTCGCGCCGCCGCGCGATCCGGGCGCCCCCGCCGGCACGCGCGACCCGCGTCCGGCGGAGCATTTCGAGACGCAGCTCCCGCCGTGGACGCTCAACACGAACGCGCTCGAGCCGCTGCTCGACGAGCACGACGTGACGATCACGGCGCGGCCGCTCCAGACGAGCCGGCAGTGGTGGTTCTCGATCCTGCTGTCGTTTGGCCCGGGGCTTCTGTTCTTCGTCCTGCTGTTCTGGATGAGCGCGCGCGCCCAGCAGGCGCAGCGCGGCATCTTCGGGATAGGCCGCTCGCGCGCGCGGCGCTACGACGAGTCGGCCTCCAACCAGGCGCGCATCACGTTTGCCGACGTCGCGGGCATCGAAGAGGCGAAGTTCGAGCTGGAGGAGATCGTCGACTTCCTGAAGAACCCGCAGAAGTACCAGCGTCTGGGCGGCAGCATCCCGAAGGGCGTGCTGCTGGTCGGCCCGCCGGGCACCGGCAAGACGCTGCTCGCCAAGGCAGTGGCGGGCGAGGCAGGGGTGCCGTTCTTCTCGCTCTCGGGCTCGGAGTTCGTCGAGATGATCGTCGGCGTCGGGGCGGCGCGCGTGCGCGACCTGTTCGCCAACGCGAAGAAGGAAGCGCCGGCGATCATCTTCGTCGACGAGCTGGATGCGATTGGGCGGCGGCGCGGGGGGATCGGGTTTGGCGGCGCCAACCAGGAGCAGGAGCAGACGCTCAACCAGATCCTGACCGAGATGGACGGGTTCGACGCGCGCCAGGCGGTGATCGTGCTGGCGGCGACGAACCGGCCAGACGTGCTGGACCCCGCGCTGCTGCGCCCGGGCCGCTTCGACCGGCGCGTGGTGGTGCAGCGCCCCGACCGGGTGGGGCGCGAGGCGATCCTGCGGGTGCACACGCGGGGCGTGCCGCTGGACAAGAACGTCGACCTGAGCGACCTGGCCGCCGCGACGCCCGGTCTGGTGGGCGCGGAGCTGCGCAACCTGGTGAACGAGGCGGCGCTGCTCGCGGCACGCAAGGACCGCAACGCCGTCACGATGGATGATTTCTTCACCTCGATGGAGAAGATCGTGCTCGGCTCCGAGCGCAGGCTGGTGATGTCCGAAGAGGACCGGCGGCGGGTGGCGTACCACGAGTCGGGGCACGCGCTGATGGGGCTGCTGGCGCCGGACACCGACCCGGTACACAAGGTGACGATCGTGCCGCGCGGGCAGGCGCTGGGCGTGACGTACCAGGTGCCGCTGGACGATCGACATAACTACGGCGAGCGCTACCTGCGCGGCCGGATCACGGGGGCGTTGGGCGGGCGTGCCGCCGAGGAGCTGATCTTTGGCGCGGTCTCGACCGGCGCGGAGAACGACCTGCGGCAGGCGACGCAGATCGCGCGCCAAATGGTGACGCGCTGGGGCATGAGCCCCAAGGTGGGGCTGGTCTACGCGGCCAACCCGGATGATGGGTTCCTGGGGGAGGGGTCGTACATGCCCCAGATCGGACGAGAGGTGTCCGACGACCTGGCGCGCATCATCGACGAGGAGACAAAGCGGATCATCGACGAGTCGTACGCCGTCGCCCAGCAGACGCTGAGTAACGAGCGTCACCGCCTGGAGGCGCTGGCCGAAACGCTCCTCAAGAAGGAATCGCTGGACGAGAAGCAGATC
>DASTZM010000590.1:0-3143 GCA_035764305.1 Chloroflexota bacterium
GGCGGGCGCGCGGCGGCGGATGAGGTCCGCGAGCTGCGCGCCGTACTGGTGGCCGCGCTCGTACGCGCCGCCGCGCGTCTCGACGACGAGCACTAGACCTTTGGCTCCCACCCGACGGGCTTGGCCTGGTCGCGCTCCAGCTTGTCGAGCGCGTCCTGGAGCTGCTGCATGGCGGTGGCGACGGGCAGCGGCTTGTTCTCGTCGAACATGGCGTTCTCGTAGGCGCGCACGATCTGCTCGGCGTCGTTGAACATGACGGTGATGGGCTGGAGACGCGAGTAGTCGAGCGCCTTGACGATGTTCTCCTCGTGCTGCTTGGTGTCGGGGCGGACGAAGTCGGGGCTGTTGGCCGCGGACTTGCGGGCGGGGACGGCGCGCCCGGCTTTGGTGAAGATCTTGGCGCCTTCCGCGGAGGCGAGCCACTTGACGAACGTCCAGGCGGGCTCGGGCTGCTTGCCGCCCATGGGGAGGCCGACGCCGTCGGCGGTCTCGCGGGTGTAGCGCTGGCCGTCGATGGCCTTGGGGAAGTGGGTCACGTCCCAGTCGATCTGGGGGCGGTTGTAGAGCTCGCGGACGTTGTTGGGATAGTTGAAGGACATGGCGGCGACGCCGGCGTAGAAGAGGTTGCCCTGGCCCTTGAAGTCGTCCGGGCCCGGGACGACCTTGTGCTTGCGGCGCAGGTCGACGAGCCACTCGTAGGCGCGGATCGTCTCGGGGATGTTGAAGGTCCACTTGCGGCCGGTGCTGTCGAGGAACTTGGCGCCGCGGGCCCACAGCCAGGAGACGTTGCCGCGGAACGAGGGGCGCCCCGAGAGCGCCACGGTGCGCAGGAGCTGGGAACCGGGTTGGAGCGCGCTGAGCTTCTTGGAGCGCTCGAGCCAGTCGTCGATCGTCCAGTTGCCGTCGAGGGGCGGCTCGGGGACACCGGCTTCTTTGAATAGCTGCTTGTTGAAGAACATCATGTCGCCGCCGGTGTTGAAGGGGAGGGCGTAGAGCTTGCCCTGGCCGTGGCGGTGGGCCTGCTTGTCGTAGCGGTAGGCGGTGATCGAGCGGGGGAAGAAGTCGTTCATGTTGAGCTCTTTGCCGTCGCGTGCGACGTAGGGATCGAGCTCGACGTAGATGTTCTTCTCGGCGTAGAAGGGGAGCGGCTCGTCGTCGACGCGCCAGACGTCTGGGGCCGAGCCGGCGACGAACTGGGTGAAGTAGACGGGCAGGCAGTCCTGCGCGCTGGCGCTGCCGGCGGTGCAGGGCTCGTAGTTGACGGTGATGCCGGTGCCGAGGGCGTTGTAGGTCTTGGTGACCTCGGTCCAGATCTCGAGCTCGGTGCCGACGCCGGCGGCGGCGAAGCGGATGGTGGCGGGGGTGCCCTTGGCCGGCGCGCTGGGCAGCTGACCCGTCCCGCCGCCGGCGCACGCCGCCAGGAGGGCGCCGGCAAGGGGCGCCGTGCCGAGCAGGCGTCTACGGGAAAGGGTGGTTGGACCGGCGTGCGGGCTCATCTGGGTGCTCCTTTGTGCTCTTCGGGCGTGATGTGGTGTTCGTGCGCAGCGCCGGCCGTAGCGTCGGCCGTGGCGCCGGCTGCACATTCGGCGTCATGGGCGCCCTACTGGCGCGGCAGCCCTTCCCAATCGGCGGGAATGTCGCCTCCTTTATAGAGCTTGTTCACCACGTCGTCGGCGAGCTGGACCGCCTGGACCACGGGGCGGCGCACTGCCTCGTCGGTGATCTGATTCCAGTAGAAGTTGTGGACGGTGCGCACCTTCTCGTAGACCTCGTTGAGCGGCTCGAAGACCTGGTACTTGACGGCATCGAGCCACCGCTCCTCGTGCTGCGCGCTCTTGGGGTCGACGAAGACCTTCTCGGCGACCGACTTGCGCACCGAGTACAGGTAGCCCAGGTCGGTCAGCACGGCCTGCCCTTCCGGGCTGGTGGCGTACTTCATGAACTCCCACGCGGCGGCGGGCTCCTTGGAGCCGGCGCCCATGCCGAACGGGCTCCACGCGCCGCGCACCGCGGTGCCCTTGGATCCCCTGGGCATCGGCGCCACATCCCACACGTCGGGGTCGGACTTGAAGGCATCGCGGATGCGCGAGCGGTAGCCGATGTCCAGCAGCATGGCGTAGCTGCCCTTGAGGAGCAGGTCGTAGCTGTTGCCGCGGAAGGTGTTGCCTTTGAGGTCGGCGGCGCTGGGCACGATGCGCTCCTTGAGGCGGTAGTCGGCCACGGTGCGGAGCACTTCGATGGTTCCCGGGTTGTTGAGCGTGCCGACGCGCCGGCTGACGTCGGCGATGTTGGGCGCGCCGTTGCCGATCAGCCAGGGGATGAGGCTGCGGAAGCCGGGAAGGGGCATGGCGGCGCGAGTCAGCTCGTCGCCCTGGCGGCGGACGAGCTTCTTGGACCTCTCCAGGAAGTCCGCCCACGTCCAGCTGCCGCTGGCGGGCGGCTCGGGGACGCCCGTTTCCTGGAAGACGCGCTTGTTGTAGAGGAACAGCTCGGCGCCCGCGGCGCGGGGCAGGCCGTACAGCTTGCCTTTGCCGGCGATCTTGTTCGCGGCGTCCCACCGCCAGAAGTCGAACACGCCCGGCCAGAAGTCTTCGGTCTTCATCGCGCGCCGGTCGCGCGCCACCAGGTCATCCAGGGCGGCCCACACGCCCTTGTGCGCCATCTCGAAGAACGGCTCGTCGGACGACTGCGCGACGTCGGGCGCCGAGCCGGCGGCGGCGAGCGCCACGATCTTGCCGTGGAACTCGCCCGAGGGGTACTCCTCGTTCACGACGCGGATCTGCCTGGTGGCGCGGTTGTACTGCGCCACCATGTCGTTCCACAGCTGGCTGTCGGCCTGGCCGGCGCGCGTCGCGAGGCGGATCTCGGCGGTGCGGCTCGGATCGAGCGCGGGTGTGTTTGGCGCCGCCCGGCCGCAGGCGGCGAGCAACACGCCGCCGACGCCGACGCCGCCGGCGAGCAGGGCGCGGCGGGTGTGTCGGGTGTGCGGGGTGTGTCGGACGCGTCCGTGGGCGGCGCGCATCTGGCTCCTCCCCTAGCCCGTGAAGGCGAGCGACAGCTCGGCGACTCCGACGTCGAAGCCGCGCTTCGCCTCGTCCTCGTCGATCTCGCGCCGCCACAACCGGCCGCCCGCGAGCACGTAG
>DASTZM010000591.1:0-2291 GCA_035764305.1 Chloroflexota bacterium
GATAGCGGCGGCCGAAGCCACGTACGAGGCGCTCTTCGCCGGTTGTGAACACCAGGAAATCGCGGATATCGTCGGGCGTGTCGCGCTCGAGCAACCGCCTACATGACCCCCGACAGGCGCGACTTGGAGACTTGCGCTCTTCGCGGTGGCTGTTGCATAACCCGCGGTCCGTCCGTCCGGGGCGGCCCGGACGATGGGGGCATGACTCAGCGCTTCGTGTCGTGTGATCGCGAGCAGGTGTTGTTGCTGCCGGTCAGCTTGCGTGAGTGGCTGCCGGAGAACCACCTTGCGTGGTTCGTGTTGGCGGCGGTCGAGGAGCTTGATCTGGCGGCGTTTTATGCGGCCTATCGCCAGGACGCCAACGGCCGTCCGGCGCACGATCCGGAGATGATGGTCGCTCTGTTGTTGTACGCGTACGCGCGTGGGCAGCGCTCCTCGCGCGTGATCGAGCGTGAGTGCCTGGAGGACATCGCCTTCAGGGTGATCGCCGCGAATCAGCGTCCCGATCACTGCACGATCGCGCGGTTTCGCCAGCGCCACGAGATCGCGATCGGCGAACTGTTCGGCGGGGTTCTCGAGCTGTGTGCCGAGGCCGGGATGGTCAGCGTCGGAGTTGTCGCGATCGACGGCACCAAGATGCACGCCAATGCGTCGCATCACGCGACGCGTGACTACGAGCAGATCGCCCGCGAGATCCTTGCCGAGGCCGCGGAGACCGATCGCTTGGAGGATGAGCAGTACGGGTCAGCGCGTGGCGATGAGCTGCCGGCTGAGTTGTCGACGACGCAGGGTCGACGCGGGTGGCTGCGTGAGGCCAAGCGCCGTCTTGATGACCAGCGCGCCGCCGAGGCGCGGCCGATCCCGGCGTCTCGCCCGCAGCGACTGAAGGAATCCAAGCGCCGCTTGGACGAGGAACTGTGGACCGAATGCCAGGCCAACGCTGCCTATGAGGCCTACCGCGCGCGCGGCGTGATGAAGAACGGCCGTCGCTTCGGGCGGCCGCCGGACCCGTATCGGCCGCCGGCGAAACCGGTCGGGAAGATCAACGTGACCGACCCCGACTCCCGCAACGTCAAGACGCCGCGCGGCTACGTGCAGGGCTACAACGCGCAGGCCGCGGTGACCGAAGCGCAGATCGTGATCGCCGCCGAGGTGACGATCGACTCACCGGACTTCGGGCACCTGGAGCCGATGGTCACCGCGACCGCCAACGAACTCGCCGCGATCGGGCTCGACACGCCGCAGGTCGTCGTCGCCGATGCCGGCTACTGGCACCAGGCCCAGATGGACGACATCGTCGAGCGCGGCATCCAGGTGCTGATCCCACCCGACGCCGGCAAGCGCCGCGGCGCCCGCCCGGGCTGGGACGGCGGCCTCTACGCGTTCATGCGACGCGTCCTTGCGACCGACCGCGGCAAGGAGCTGTACGCCAAGCGCCAGGGCATGATCGAGCCCGTCTTCGCGCACACGAAGTTCAACCGGCGGCTGGATCGCTTCCAACGCCGCGGCAGATCGGCCGCGCGCTCGGAATGGCGCCTGATCACCGCCACCCACAACCTGCAGAAGCTTCACCGCCACCACCTGGCCGCCGCAACGGCCTGAGAGCCCCGCAACGGCCTGAGTGAACCCGCCGGTCCGCCGCGCCCGACAGAATCAGCAAGCGCGCACGCTCCCGGTCGAACTCGCGCCGCCGAACCTCCCAACGGGTTCTGCAACAGCCACCGCGCCGAGCGCAAGTGCCGAGTAGGCGCTGCCGGGGCGGCGTGATGCATGGCGCTTGTCGTTGTGCGCAAACGTCGAGACACTCCCTGGGTGGGCGCCCGACGGGAATACGACGGCTGGGTTGAGAATGACGCTCTGGACCCAGAGGCGGCCACCGTACTGGCGTATCTCGATCGGTTGGCGGACGCGCACCCCGAGCTGGCAGATCGGGTCGTGGCCCACATCGACCGCTGCGGCGTCGTGACCGCGACTCTCTCGCTTGACCGCGGCGCGGAGCTCTACATCCAGGCCGGCGACGGCTGGGACCGGGTGTTGTGGACGTGCCCGTCCGGCCGCGTGCACGAGTGGAGATGGCACGAGCAAGCAACACCCGAGGATCTGGACGCGTTGGTCGCCGGGCGGGGAGCCGAGCGCACCGCATGGGTGGGAACCCGCTTGGCAGGAGTCCGCCTCGTTGCTGACGAACGTACGCTGGCGACGACGGAAGGCAGACTCCGCCTGGCTGTGCTTCGTCGCCTCCCTGTTCGGGTGCACGAGCGCGATGAGGCAGCACTTTGAGCGCCGCTGAG
>DASTZM010000592.1:0-13152 GCA_035764305.1 Chloroflexota bacterium
ACAGCACGCTGCCCGAGGAGATCGTGGAGGAGCAGCTGATCCGTGCGGAGGCTGCCAAGCGCGGGCTCACCGTCACGCCCGATGAAGTCGATACGCGGATGAAGGAGCTCGTCGGGTACCAGGATCCCAACGCAGTGCCGACGCCCGCGCCAACTGTCGCGGCGCCCACGCCGGTCGAGGGGCAACCGACCGCGGCGCCCACAGTCACGGCCGGCCCTACCGCCGCGCCGACGCGCACGCCTTCACGCGCTGACCGGCGCAATGAGACGTTCGATGCCAAGCTACGCGATTACCGGCGCCTCGTCGCGACGGATGAGAAGGTGATCCGCAGCCAGGTCGAGGTCGATCTGGTCCGGCGCAAGCTGTTCGACGAGCTGGGCAAAGACGTCCCCACCACCGGCGAGCAGGTCCACGCGCGCCACATTCTGGTCGCCGACGAGGGTGTTGCCAACGCCACCGTCGAACGACTGAGGGCCGGCGAGAGCTTCGAGACGCTCGCCGCCGAGTTGTCGCTCGACACGAGCAACAGCGCCGCGGGCGGTGACCTGGGCTGGTTCGGCCGCGGCGCGATGGTCAGCGAGTTCGAGAACGCCGCCTTCCAGCTCCAGGCAGGTCAGCTCAGCGCGCCGGTCAAGACGCAGTTCGGCTGGCACATCATCCGCGTCGACGAGCGCGAGGCCGATCGCCCGCTCGAAGGCGGCGCGCTCGATCAGGCGAAGAACGCGGCGATCCAGAAGTGGCTGGAACAGGAGAAGACCAGCCACCGCATCGAGCGCCTGCTGACGCCGGACATGGCCAGCTGGGCCGAGCGCAACATCGGCAGGCCAGCGGCGGCGCGCAGAAGCTAGGCGGATGCAGTCCCCTACCGCCCTGCGCTCCCGCTGCGCGGGGGCTCGGTGGTTGGGACGTACGCCGGCGGCTCATCGACGGCTTCGGGGATCCCGAGCGCGCTGAGAACCCGCCCTGCCAGGTAGTCCACGATGTCCTCGACCGTCCTGGGGCGCAGGTAGAACGCCGGCATGGGCGGCACGATCCTGACGCCGATACGGGCAAGCGAGAGCATGTTCTCCAGGTGGATTGGCGAGAGAGGCGTCTCGCGCGGCACGAGCACCAGGGGCCGGTATTCCTTGACTGTCACGTCCGCGGCGCGCTCCAGCAGATTCCCCGCCGCGCCAGTGGCGATGCCCGAGAGCGTTCCCATGCTGCACGGCACCACCAACATGCCGGCCGTGGCTAGCCCGCCACTTGCGATCGGCGCACCGACGTCATTGACGTGGTACTCGGTGACGTTCCCGCGGGAGCGCCAGTCGGCGAGTGCCCCGCCGAGGTCTTCCTCGAGCTCCTCGCGCCAGACGCGCCGCCCCGGTCCGGTGCACACGACGAGGATTGGGTAGCCGTAGCGCAGCAGGCGATCGACACAACACCGCGCCAGCAGATGGCCGCTGGCGCCAGTGATCCCCAGCACCACCGGGCGCTTCGCCCCCCCACCAGCGCCGGTTACGCGAGCGCCGGTCAAGCCAGCACCCCCACTGCGCGCAGCGCGATGTCGCCGACCACCGCCGCGAACAGGACGAGCGCGATGTACCCGTTCACGTTGAAGAAGGCCAGGTTGAGGCGTGACAGGTCGTTCGGCCGCAGAAGTGAGTGCTCGTACAGCAGCAGGGCCGCGGCGATCACCACCCCTAACCAGTAAACCAGACCAAGCCCCATCACCGCGCCGATCCAGACCAGTGACGCCACCGTCGCGACGTGCAGCGCGCCCGACCAAGCTAGCGCCGCGCCGATGCCGAAGCGCGCCGGCACCGAGTGCAGCCCCTCCGCACGGTCGACCGCAATGTCTTGGCAGGCGTAGAGCAGGTCGAAGCCTGCAATCCAGGTGCCGACGGCGGCCCACAGGATCAGCGATCGTGGATCGACCGTGCTGGTGATGGCGGTCCACGCACCCACCGGCGCCAGCCCAATGGCGGCGCCGAGCACGCCGTGGCACAGCCACGTGAAGCGCTTGGTGTAGGAGTAGGCCATGAGCAACACGACCGCGCCAGGCATGAGCGCCAGGCAGAGCGGGTTGAGCTGCCACGCCGCGAGCGCGAGCACCGCCCCGGCAACGACCGCGTAGAGACCCATCTCGTGCGCAGACAGGAGTCCTTGGGGGAGCGCCCGGCCGGCGGTGCGTGGGTTGCGCGCGTCGATCTCGCGATCGATCAGCCGGTTGAGCGCCATGGCGAAGGTGCGCGCCGCCGCCATGGCCACGGTGATCCAGAGGACTTGCCAGGCCGACGGCGCACCCCCCGCCGCGAGCAGCATCCCGACGTAAGCGAATGGTAGGGCGAAGATCGTGTGCTCGAACTTGATCGCTTCGAGGAACGTTGCCAGCTTCGTCATGCCGCTGCCTCGACGGTGCGGAGGTGCCTCGCCCGCGACGATCGCGCCGTGCGGGCGACGGCGAGCCACCACACCCCGGCCAGCGCAGCGACAGCGCCGACGACGACGGCGAGTCCAGCGAAGAGGTACAGCGCGTTGGCGTACTCCAGCGCGGCGCGCTCGAGAAGTACGCCAACCGGCGTCTTGCGCCCCAGGTGCGCTTCGACCGGACCGGATTGCGCCGCGCGCTCGGCCAGTCGTTCCCACACCGCGGCGGCGCGCTCGGGAACGGTCACTAGCGCGTACGCGACGGTCAGCGCGCCACCCGCCACGACCGCACCGGCCGCTAGCGCGAGGCGGGCGCGCCAGAGCAGCAGGCGCGGCGACTGTGCCCCCACGGGCGGGCGGCGGAGGAGGACCAGCGTGAACAGCGCGAATCCGGCCACGTTGAGTCGCGCATTGGCTGTTTGGATCGCCAGGGCGTCCTTCCACGGCAGTCGCTCCGCCAGCCACGCCGCGAGCGCGTCGCCGATCAAGAAGTCGTGCAGCGCCATGTTCAGGAAGACGCACGCCGTCGCGATCAGAAAAGGTGCAACGAACCAGCCGTCCAGCGCCGCCGCGGCGGCCAGGAAAGGCAGTGCCGCGAACATGTGGTTCTCGTGGACTTGCGTGATGGTCATGAAGTACGCGGCCGACGTGTACGCCGCGCACGCTGCAACCAGACGGTAAGAGAGCGGTCCGGTCAGACGAAGCAGGGGCAGCAGCGCGACCAGCGCGAAGCCCAATCGCCCGAGCGTCGCGTGGCTGACCAGTGGCGGCGCGACCCAGTCGCCGAATCCCCCCACGGGGACCGTGTCGAAGACCGAGAGCGCCACGCCGGGCAGCTTGAGCCACCACAGGTTGTGCGCGTTCGCGGAGACCGATGGCATGACCTGCGTCACGTTCGTGAAGACGCTCAGCAGCTCATCCATCCGGCCCGCGGTCCGCCACGGTTCGACGATCCGCCACGCCGTCGCCGCGCCCGCGCCGCCCGCCGCGAGCAGTCCATGCGGGCCCAGGCGGCGCAGCAGTAACCAGACCACCAGAGGCAGGAAGACCCACGTCTGCGGCTTGGTCAGCCCGGCAGTCCCGATCAGCGCCCCCGCGGTCACCCCGGCGAGCAGCGCACCGAGCTGCGGCCAGACGCGAGGTCGTGTTGCAGCGATGAGCGGCCACCAGGCCGGCACTGCAAACACGATGGCGAGGGCGAGCGCGAGAAGTGCGACGTTCAGGCTGTCGCCCTGCCCCCAGTACGCCGCGTCGAAGAGCGCTCCGGGGTTCCAGGCGTACAGCGTGAGTGCGGTCCAGCCGCGCCAGAATCCGCCGGCCATCGTCACCCCCGCAAAGAGCGCAAGCGCCAAGAGGCCGTGCCCCGCGACGGGCATCAGCTTGATGCACACTCGCAACCAATCGTCCGGACGCACGCCGAGGGGTGGTGGGATGGTGGCGGCGAGCGTGTGGGCCGCGGCGTAGACGTACGCCATCGCGGGTGGGTAGATCATGTACGTCTCCGGGTAGGTCCCGGCGTACGCGGCAAGCACGCCGCCACTCCCGATGTTACGGACCCAATGAGTCACGTGCGTCATGTCGGCCAGCGGGTGGTCCGGCCACGTGGTGATCTGGAATGCCAGCGCCAGCGCGCCGCCCAGCGAGAGCGCGACGAGCAGTGTCTGGGCCAACCGGCGCGCGGCCGACCCTGGGAGACCCGACACACGCACCGGTCGGGTCAGCCGCCCTTGCGGCCGACGACGACGTTGTGCGCGCAGAACACGTTCAGCCCCGGCGTGCGCTCGATCAGACCCTCTGCCAGCTGGGCGAGCGGCAGCAGCGCTGTCGGCGTGAAGTCGGGCACCAACCCGGATCGCCGTGTCGACACGTCGGAGATACCCGCCGCGGCCAGATCGCCGACGATCTCTTCCTGCGGTACCAAGCGCTCATCCCCCGTGTCCTGGGGGATGCGCTTCATCAGAATTGGCCAGTAGGGGTTCTTCGGGTTGTGGTCCCATACCACCACCGCGCCGCCCGGGCGCACCACCCGGCACATCTCGGCAAGCGTCTCGGCGATGCGCTGGGGGTCGGTGATGTGATGCAGCGTTGCCACCGTGATGGCGACGTCGAACGATCCTTCGCGAAAGGGCAGCCGCTCGCCGAAGCCCGCCGCCGGCACGCCGCGACCCTGGCCACCCAGCTGTGCCAGCATGCCTGTCGAGGCGTCGAGCCCGTACACGCTGAACCGGGCCTCGCGTAGGGCCGCCGCGAGCGTTCCGGTGCCGCAGCCGACGTCGAGCACGCGTGCTCCGGGTGGCGCGAGCGACCGGACGAGTGCCACGCGTTTGGCGCGGTAATGATCGGCGACGTGCTGCGGGATGGTCGAGTCGTAGTGCGGCGCGATGCCGTCGTACAGCGCGCGCTGCGTGCGCGCCCACTCGGAGACGGCCGACACGGCGCCGATTCTACGCAGCGGGCAGCGTGCTCTCGGCGACCCGGCCGTGCTCCATTACCACGTGGTGCGTGAACAGCCCGGGGTCGAACGATTGCGAGTGCGAGATCAGGAACACCTGCTTGAAGAACGTCGCGATCTGCCCGCGCGTCAGCAGTCCGACGAGCGACTCGGTCCGGTCCCGGTCGAAGCTCGACAGCGGTTCGTCGAGGAAGAGGAAGCCGGGAGACGTGCCCAGCTCACGGGGCAGCGCGGCGAGCGCAAACCCGAGGCGCAGCGCGAGCGAGAACTGGTCTTGCGTCCCGCCCGAGAACAGCCCCTTCTCGACGAACGCGCGCTTGCGGTCGTCCCACACCTGCAGTCGGTAGTCCGGCGTCAGCTCGGCGTAGCGGTAGCGCTCGGCGGTCAGCATCGGCAGCAGGACGCACATGTTGTCGAGCGTGTCCGGCAGGACCTTGGCGATCATGCGCTGGCGCGTCGCGGCGACGATGTCCTGCCCGCGACGGCGCGCCGCCACGTCCTCCTCTAGCGTGTGCAGCGCTGCTTCCGCCTGCTCGAGCGCCGGAGGCTCCTCTTCGCCGAGCAGCGTGCGTGCCTCGCGCGCACCGCGCTCGAGCGCGCCTCGTTCTTGGTGGATCGTCGCCAGGCGCGCATCGACCTCGGCCGGGCTGGGCAGGGCACTCGCCAGTTCGGGCAGTGCCGCGCGCAGTCGCGCAGGGAGGTCGACTCCCACTGGCGTCTCGCCGGGTGTCTCGACGCCCAGCGCGGCGGCTATGGACGTCGAGCGCACGGCGAGCGCCGCTCGGTCTTGCGCAGTGCGGGTGAGTGTCGCCTCGGCCGCGCCGGCCGCGCGCTCGACCGACTGCGCCTCGGCCCGCAGCTGCGCCTCGTCGAGCGTGTCGATCGCGGCGTCCGAGTGCTCTCCGGCATCGCCGCTCGTGGCCAGGGCCTCCTCCAGGACGGCGGCGTGCTCGGCCAGCGCAGCGCGCTCGTCTAGACGGCGTTCCAGCACCGCAACTTCGCCCGACAGCGCATCGACGGCGCGCTGTGCCGCCTCGCGTGGGTCCGCCGCGCCGTCGCCTCCGAGCGTCCCGTCTCCGAGTGAGCGACGCAGATCGGACTCGAGCTGCGTCAGCGCGCGGCCGGTCTGCGCGACGTCGCGGCCTAGCGCCTCACGCTGGGCGTGAAGCTGCTCCTCGGTGTCGCGAGACAAGCTGGTCTGGCACTCCTCCAGCTCGCGCTTGCGTTCCTTGCCGTTGCGCTCCAGCAAGAGCTGCTCGCGCTGCAAGCCTTCGCGGCGCCCCGCGCTGACCGACAGCTCCGCTTGCCGTTCCGCTTCGCGCTTCAGCTCGTCGGCGATTGCCTCAGGGAGCGCGTCGAGCGACTCCTCCTCCAGCGGTACGTGCAGCGCGACCGCGTCGGCGAGGCACTGCCCGCACTGTGCCGAGGCATCGCGTCGCGCACGGTCGAGCTCGGCGTCATCTCCCGCGCGCGCCAACCGCGCCTCGCCCGCCGCGAGGTCGTTGGGCTCGCGCTCGCCGATCTCCAGCAGCTGGGCCGCGACGGCTTGGCGGTCTCGGCGCGCCTCGTCCAACCCAGCGGCGCTGAGCTTGGGGACGCCGCTGCCCAGCAGCCGCTCCGCCTCCTTCGCCGTGACCGACCGGACCTCCACCAGCTCCGCGCCGCGCGACCACAATCGAAGCTGCAGCGCCAGCCCCCCAATCAGCGGGTGGTCGACCAGCAGCCGCAGCCGCAGCCCGGGCTCAGCCGACGCAGATTTGCCCACGGTGACGTGCTCCAGGCCGGCGATGCCCAGCGCGAGATCGTCCAGTAGCCGGCGTACCTGCTCGGTCTGCTCCTCGACGCGGCGCGCCTCGACCCACCGCTGCAGCAGCTCACTTACGCGCACCTGGCGTTGCTCCTGAGCTGCCACGGCCGCTTCCGCCTGACGGGCCGCGGCCACCGCGCGCTGGAGACGCGCCAGCTTTGCCTGGCGCGCACGCGACGCCTCGAGCGCCGCGGTGAGCGGCGCCAGCTGCTGCAGCGCAGCCTGGACGTCGCGGTGCTGCTTACGTAGGTGGTCAAGCTCCTCGCTCAGCCGGCCGCAGCGCGCGGCCATCTCCGCGCGCTCAGCCAGCCGCTCGGCTACGCGCTCCGTCTCACGTTCTAGCGTCACCAGGCGCGTGCGGGTGTCGGTCAGCGCTTGCGCCGCGGCGCGAACGCGCTGCGCGTCCGCCAGCGCTTTGCGTCGGTGTGGCAGCGCAGCGGCTACCTCGTCCAGCGCGGACAACTCCACGCGTGTCCGCTGCAGCTCCAGCGCATGCAGGCGCCGACGCAGCTGCGCCAGGCGGCGCGCAAAGGTCGCGTGCTGGCGCTCGGTATCGGCGTATGCGGTCTCAGCCAGGGCCAGGTCATTCAGCGCATCGCGCAGCTCGATCAGCTGGCGCGCGCGCTCGAGGCGTGTCTGCTCAGACTCGATGCGCGCTAGGTCGGCCGCGAGCCGCGCCAGCTCGACGCGTGCGCGAGCGCGGCGCAGCTGCTCCTCGTCATCCGGCCGTATGCGGAGGCGCTGGTGCACCTCGCTCAGCTTTCCCAGGTTCAGCAGGATCGTCAGCGCTTCCTCGCGCTGTGAGCGGGTCAGTGTCTCCAGCCGGCCCAGCTGTTTCTGCGCTACCAGGCAGGAGTTGAGCAGCGCCTCAGAAGTCAGCCCGCCCAGCTCCTGCTGCAGGCGCTGCGTCACCGCCGCGGCGCCCTTCACCACCTCCCGCTCGTCGTCCCCACTCGCGACGCTGCGCACCACCTCCAGCTCGGCCTCCGCGCGCATCGTCTTGGCCGTCTGCCGCAGGGCGCGTCGAACGTTCAGCGTCGTCGTCCCCACCCCCATACCTAGCTCCACGACCGCCTGGTCCGCGCCGTAGTGGATCGCGTCCGCCTGGTCCCCCACCAGCGGACGGCCGTACAGCGCGAAGTGCACCGCGTCGAAGAGGGTCGACTTCCCGGCCTCGTTCCGCCCTTCGACCAGGATGCTCCCTCGCTCAGGGAAGGCGAGGTTGATCTCGACCAACCCCTTGTACTGGGCCGCGACGAGGCGAGTCAGCGTGATCACGCGCTAGCCGAGCCCCTGGTGATACTGGGCGAGGACGCGACTCAGGCCCAGGTCTATCAGCCTCCGATCTTGCTCGGAGACCGAGGCGTCGCGGAGCTGCACCGCTGTCTCTTGCAGCTCCTCCACCTGCGAGAGCCGGATGCCGCGGCTGCTGCCCTGGCCCAGCTCATTCTCAGGCTCTAGCAGCGTCGTGTCGACCTCGAAGAAGAAGCTCAGAGCGGCGCCCGCCTCCTGCACACGAGTCAGGTCGAGCTGCGCGTAGACCTCGCGCGGCACGCGACCTTCCAAGGCCAACGTCGTGATGCACTCGGGATCGCGCTGCTCCTCGATCCGCGCGATCAGCGCATCGGTCGGGTCCAGCTCCGGCGGGCGCAGACCGTAGGGCTGCGGCGTCAGCTCATGTCCCGTGACGGCGACGCGGCAGCGCGGCTGCGCCGGGAACGTGACCCACTCGTGCCGAAAGCGGCCGCGCTCGTGCAGCTCCACCACCAGAAATCCGGGATCGTGCCCGAACTCATCCAGGTACATGCGCTCGGTCGCGCCCGGAACCAGAACGTGTGTCCCGCCAACTTCGAAGTACGTCCGCGCGTGCACGTGGCCGGCCAGGAGCAGGTCGGCATCCAGGCGCGCGATGCTGTCCCGCGAGATGATCGGCTCGTACGCGCCCGGGAAGGTGTGTCCCTCCAGCGAGGCGTGGGTCAGCAGGATTTTCCAGTCCGGGCGTCCTTCAGCAGGGTTGTCAAAGGTCTTGCCCGCGAGCGGGTCGTCGCCATACGCGCAGCGCGGGTCCCAGCACAGCCCACCGATTGCGAGGCGCAGGCCGCCCCGCTGAAACGTCTCGTGCTCGATCCGCTCGGGATCGGCAAACAGGTGCAGACCGCCCATCCGCGCGTACAGGTCGGCCGCCAGGTACCCACCGTGCTCGGTGCTCTGGCGCGGGCTGTCGTGGTTGCCGCCCACGGCGAGCGCCTGCACCCCCGCCGCGCGCAGGTCGGCCAGGCAGGAGGCGACGAACGACCGCTCGGCGTTGCGCGGATCGACCGAGTCGAACAGGTCGCCGCACTGCAGGAAGAAGTCGGCGCGGCGCGCGATGGCGCCGTCCACCGCGTTGCGAAAGGCGCGGCGCAGCCAGCGCCGGCGCTCTTCCAGCCGTGCGACCGGCATCTTGGCGTGGTAGCGGTTGAGGTGGTTGTCCGCGGTGACGACCAACGTGACGGGCATAGAAGGGGAGGCCGCGCGGCCCTACCGCCAGTATAGGTCAGATGTTCAACGGCGGCCGCAGCGCGGACGCAGGCGGTTCACAGGGAGTCTGTTCTGCAGAATCGCCTCTCTTGCGCGCGACCTGGTAACGTGCCCTACCCTTTATCGGATGCCATGCTGCGCTTGAGGCGGGCAGCCCAGCGGCCGCCGGCGCGTCCCAGACTACCCGCGACGTCCTTGGTGTCAATCTGGCCAGCCGCGTTCACGACGGCCTGTGCGGCGGCGCGCGCGGCGCGCTGGACTTCAGGGTTCGAGGCGGCGGCGTACAGGCCTTCGGCGGCGCGCTGCGAGTGTGGACTGGTCACCACGGCGGGCAGCTTGGGCACGCCCGGCATGCGGCTGAGCATGGCCAGGTCAGGGGGACGCACCTTCGTCGGCCTGCGCTTCTCGAGCGTGTTGCCCAGCCACACGAGGGCCGCCCAGATCGCGAGGAGCGCTCCGACCAGGAGCAACGCCGACGCCAGGTCATCCTGCTCGCCTCGGTAGATTGTGTAGACAGCGCGCCCGACGAAGAAGAGCGGCAGGACGACAAGCAGGATCTTGACGGTGCGGTTGGTGCGCTCGACCAGAAAGACGCGCAGCGGCCGGTACACCCAGATCGCGACACCCGCCAGCACGATCAGCGTGAGCGAGTTCATCTGTGGGTCAATACTACGCGGTACATTCGAGTCGAATTGCTGGCCCATGCGTTAGGAGGGGTGATGGGTGAGCGACGGGAGCAGCACGGCTATGTCCTTCACACGGCGGAGGAGTTCGCGTCCGGCGCCGCGATCAGCGACCCAACGCCGCCGCCCAACCGGCTGATCGAGGGGGACTGTCTCCAGGCGCTACGGCTAATCAAGGAGAGCTCAGTCGACCTGATCTTTGCCGACCCGCCGTACAACCTCCAGCTGCGCACCCAGGATCTGCGGCGACCCAACAACACATCCGTCGATCCAGTCGACGACGACTGGGACCAGTTCGGCAGCTTCGAGGACTACGATCGCTTCACCGAGCGCTGGCTGCGCGAGTGCCGGCGCGTCCTCAAGCCGACCGGGAGCATGTGGGTGATCGGCTCCTACCACAACATTTTCCGCGTCGGGCGGCTCCTTCAAGACGTGGGTTACTGGATCCTGAACGACGTGGTGTGGATCAAGCGCAACCCTATGCCGCACTTCCGTGGGGTTCGCTTCACCAACGCACACGAGACTCTGATCTGGGCCAAGAAGAGCGAGGGGGCGCGGCGCATCACGTTCAACTACCGTGCGCTCAAGGAGCTCAACGGCGGCAAGCAGATGCGCTCGGATTGGGACCTGCCCGGCGATGAGAACACGGGAGATGCGCCGATCGAGGACTGGCGCCTGCCGATCTGCGGCGGCGCGGAGCGCTTGCGCGACGCCGACGGCAACAAGCTGCATAGCACGCAGAAGCCCGAATCGCTGCTCGAGCGCGTCGTCCTGGCAACCAGCCGCCCGGGTGACGTGGTGCTCGACCCGTTCGCCGGGACCGGCACGACCGGCGTCGTCGCGCAGCGCCTTGACCGGCGCTGGATCATGATCGAGCGCGAGCCGGCCTATCGCGACCTGATCGAGCAGCGCATCGCCGCGCTCGCCGAGTCTCTCCCAGCCGCCGGGAGTCTCTAGACCGCCGGAGCTGGGCCGCAGCTCGCCCGGCAGACAAAGTCGACGGGCACGACGACGCGCTGCGGCTCGACGATCTCCTTGCGCAGGTGCGCGCCGAGCAGCCGCGCCGCCTGGCGCCCCATCTCGAACGCCTGCGGCTGATAGCTGCACAGGCGCGGCGTGCTGGCCTCACCAAGCAGCGTGTTGTCGAATCCGATCACCGAGAGCTGACCGGGCACGTCGACTCCCGCCGACGCCGCGCCGCGCAGCGCGCCGAGCGCGCACCAGTCATTGAACCCGACGATCGCCGTCGGCCGCCCCCCACCACCAGGCAGCCCCTCCATCAGCAGCGCGCGCGCCATCTCGCTTCCGTTCTCCTCGTCGCCACCGCCCGTGCGTACGTAGCGGAGAACAGGCGCGTCGTCCTCCGGAAGACCGAGCGCCCGCACGCCCTCCTGCCAGCCGTCCTCATGGCCTTTGACCGTGGTGTTGTCCAGGTTAGGGAGGAGCAGCGCCACCCTGCGATGGCCCATGTGGCAGAGGCGGCGGAGCGCGTCGTGGGTTGCCTTCTCCCAGGCGTAGGTGATGCAGCTTACGCGCTGCTCGCCAAAGTGCCGGTTGGCCAGCACGAAGGGCACGCCGTAGTCGTCCAGCGGCCGAGTGTCCTGTGGCGTAAGTGCCAAGCTAGTGAGCACGATGAACCCGTCGGCGCGGTCTTCCGCGATCAGTCTGCGGAACGCGTCGGCGGGGGGCTCGGAGCGCTCTGAGGTGGCCAGCTGAACCTCCATCCCCTCGCGGCCTGACTCGCCCATGATCCCGGCGAAGACCGGTCCCAGGAAGTAGTGCCCCAGCTCGGTCGGACGTACGCCAATGCCGACCACGGCGCAGCGCAGGGGCGCGTCCTTGCCGGCGACGAGCGAGCGCGCGCGCCAGCTGGGTCGGTACCCCAGCGTGGCCGCGGCTTTCCGGACCCGCTCGCGCGTCGCCGGCGCGACGTCGCGGTAGCCGCCCAGGGCGCGCGACGCGGCGCTAACGCTGACCTGCGCGGCGCGCGCCACGTCGACGAGCTTGGCGCGTGTGCCATCGGTGCGGGCCATGTGACCGGACGAGCGAAGTCTACTCCTTGCGAAAACGTTTTTGGCGACCTATACTGGCGCGGTAGCTGGGGGCTCTAGCTCAACGCACCTTCAGGAGGGTTGCATGGTTGGATTCCGGGGATTGACCCGCCGCTCGGCGGTCGGCGGTGGACTCACGGGCAGCGCCGTGCTGGCAATGGCGGCGTGCGGCGCCGGAGGTGGCGGCGGCAACGGGAAGGCAAACACCACCGCGGTCAATGCGGGCGGCACGGTCAAGTACTTCAACTGGGGCAACGCCTTCTCAGACGGCATCGAGAACAAGGTCATCGACGCGTTCCACCAGAAGCAATCCAAGATCAAGGTCGAATTCACCAACTCCCAAGCCGACCACTTCACGAAGCTCCAGGCGCTGCTGGCGGGCGGCGATCCGCCCGACACCGCCCTCGTCGACGGCTATGACATCCGCGCGCTCGTCAAGGCGGGTGGCGCGCAAGAGCTTACTCAGAAGATGCAGCGCGACGGCGTCAAGAAGGACGACTACATCGCTGAGTGGTTTGACGAGTTCCTCTACAAGGGCAAGTACTACAACCACCCCAACATGCGCGGGTCGACCGCCTCCTTCTTCTACAACAAGAACCTGATCGAGAAGATGGGCGCGAAGGTTCCCACTGAGGGCTGGACGCTTCAGGACTGGCTCGACATCGCGCAGAAGACCACGCGCGATGCCAGCGGTCGCAGTCCTACTCAGGGCGGCTTCGACCCGTCGACCGCGACCTTCGGCACCGAGCGTCCCGGGCTGTGGTGGCCCTTCCTGTGGGTCAACGGCGCGGAGCTGATCGACATGGAGAAGAACGTCTGCGCGCTCGACTCCCCGGCGGCGATCGAAAGCTTCCACTTCCTCCAGGACATGCAGCACAAGCACAAGGTGATGCGCAACTCGTTCTCGGGCATGCCCGGCGCCTCCGACCTCTTCGTGCAGGGGCGCCTGGCGATCGTGCACCAGTGGTTCACCGACATCCCGCGCTACCGGACCGAGATCAAGGACTTCGAGTGGGACACCATCGTGATGGCCCAGGGCAAGACCAAGAAGCAGGTCGGTCTCTACAAGGGGAACGGCGAGGTGCTGCTGACCGGCGCCAAGAATCCCGACGCCGCGTGGGAGTTCATGAAGTTCCTGGGCGGATACGAGGCGATGCTGATCTATGGCGTGGAGGGGCGGTTCGTGCCGGCGCTGAAGAAGGCGGCGCAGGCGGACGCGTACCTGAAGAC
>DASTZM010000593.1:0-11145 GCA_035764305.1 Chloroflexota bacterium
TGGACGAGTACGCCGCCGAGCTCGTTTCCGGCGAGACCAGCGGACGGTACCCCCCGCTTGACGCCGCGCGGTGGCTCGACGACCTTGCCGCGTCCGCCGAGCGCCACCTCGACGCCGCACGCGCGCAGATCGGCGATCGCGACGGTCCGGAGTTCCGCCGGTGGGCAGCCGACATCGCCATTCAAGCGGCGCTGGGACGCTTCTTCGCGCGCAAGCTCAGCGCCGGTGTGGCGTACGCCCTCTACCAGCAGACGGGCGACCAGGCCACGCTCCACGAGTCGATTGCCGAGTACCGCGCCGCGCGCGACGCCTTCGCCGTCGCCGCCCGGCACGGCGCCGTCTACCAGGACGACGTGACGTTCGGCAGCGAGCCCCACCAGCGTGGACACTGGCGCGACCGATTGACCGCCATGGACGAGGACATCGCCCGCCTGGACGCAACGCTCAAGGCGCCCGAGACCAGGGTGAGTGATGGCGTAACGCGCGCCCGACCCACCCCAGCGCTCGCCCCGATCCCAGGCACCCGGGAGGTCCAGCTTGGCCACACCCCACCCGAAGCCTTCCGGCCCGGCGCACCGCTCACCGTGGAGCTCGATGCGCCCCACGTCGCCGCGCCGCGCGTCGCCGCGGTCGAGCTGCGCTACCGTCACGCCAACCAGGCGGAGACCTACCGGGGCATCGAGATGGAGCCGGCTGCGCCGAACAGCTCGACCACCACGCGGTTCAGCGCCGTGATCCCACCTGACTACACCGACTCGCCCTACCCGCTCGTATACGCGTTTCGCGTCCGGTTCGACGACGGCTGCGCGGCCCCCTACCCCGGTCTCGACCCATCGCTCGCCAACCAGCCGTACTACCTGATCCGCCCAACGGGCTGACGGCCAGGAGTCGGCGAGACCGCTACTTCGGCGCGATCACCGCCTCTACCTGCGCACGCACGCGCGTGAGCCCCTCGCGCGCCGTCACCACGCCGTCCCAGATCTCTTCCAGGTTCTTGCCACGGTAGACGTTGCGCGCCCCCTGCGTGTCGAGCGTCTGGTTGGGCTGCGTCTGGTAGTTGAACGAATCGACGATCAGCTCCATGTTCGCCGGATGCTTGCCTTTGTTCGCCGCGACGTAGTCCTTTGAGAACGACTTCTTGGCCGGAATCACGTACCCGTTGTCGATGAAGATGCGCCCCACCTCCTGCTCGGTGAAAAAGTTGAGCAGCCGCCAGCCGTTGTCCGGGTTCTTCGCCCCCACCGCCAGCGCGTACGTCTGCACGCTCGACTCCGTCAGCCGCTTCGCTTTCATCGGCACCGGCGCCACGTCAAACGTGAACTGCGCGTCGCGCCGCAGCCGCAGGATCGTCCCGGTGTTGTTCCACCACATCGCCAGCTGCCCGTTCACGAACATGTCGTCGGCCCCCTTCAGCTCGCTCGCCACCTGGCGTGTCGGCTGCACGCGCTGCTTGTGCGTCAGGTCGGCGATCCACTGGATGGCCTCGTACCCGGGCGGGTCGGCTAGCGTGAACTTGCGCCCGTCTTTCGAGTAGATCCCCGTCGGACTGCCGTTGTTGATCGAGAACGTCTGCTCGTTGCCCGTGTCGTCGTAGACCGATGCGCCGTACGTCCCCTGCCCGCTGCGGGGATCGACCTTCGTCAGCCTGCGCGCCGTGTCGACGAAGTCTTCCCACGTCCAGCCCGACCGTTCCCACTTCGCGGGCGGCAGCTTGACGCCCTCTTTCTTGAAGAGGTCCACGTTGTAGAAGATCAGGCGCGGGTTCGCCCCCAGGAACCATGCGTAGTGCTTCCCGTCCTGGATTGGAAAGTCGTACACCGCCGCGAAGTAGTCGTCCCGGCGGATCCCCGCCGACTTGACGTACGTGTCCAGCGGCGCGATCAGATTTTTCACCTTATAGCCGAGCACGTAGTCGTCATTCAGACGCAGCACGTCCGGCGGCGTTCCCGCCGAATAGCTCGCCAGCAGCTTGTCGTCGTAGCCGCTCGACGTGTAGAGCGCCTCGAGCCGTATGTTCGGGTACTTCTGCTTGAACGCCTCCTCGATCCGGTCAAAACCGGAGGTCTGCGGGTTGGCGCTGTACATCCAGCTCACGCTGCCGGTTGCCGACCCGCCCGCCGCGGGCCCCGATCCCTGCTGTACGCCACACCCCGCGAGCACGGCGGTGACGGTCGGGGCACCCAGGGCGACCGCAGCGCGCCCCAGTGCCCGGCGCGTCATCCCGACCCGATCACCACGGCCTGCAGTTCGAAATAGCGCTGTGGTCATGACCGACGTCTCCTCCGCAGCCAACCGTAGGCGTCGACCCTCAACGCGACGCTCAAAGCCCGCCATTCGAAATAGACAGGGTTGACCCGCGCGCCAACCCAACTTACTATCGGAGCGTAGGGTTGTCAGGATCGTCCCCAGGCAACCAGCGCTGGAGTTGAAAGGAGCGCTACATGACCACCCGCCGCACGCTGCTGGCGCGCCGCCCCCTCCTCGCCGGCGGCGCCGCCGCGCTCTCGGCCTTGGCCGCCTGCGGCGCACCGCGCAGCGAGGCGCCGGCGCAGACCAGACCCGCGGGCAAGCTCGAGTTCTATGACTGGTGGCTCCCCGCCTCTTCGCCGCTCCAGGATGCGTGGTGGAAGTTCGTCAAGGAGGACTTTGAGCGCAAGAACCCCGGCGTCACCGTCGAGTTCAACTTCATCAGCGGGACGAGCGGCGTCCGCGACAAGCTCAAGACCGCCGCCGCGGCGGACACGCCCCCCGATGGCTCCCACGCGTCCGTGGCCTTCGTCCGCTCCCTCTGGGACGCCGGCCTGCTCGAAGACCTGACACCGTACGCCGCCAAGACCCCCGACGTGTCGATGAATAGGTTCCTCGACGCCGCACTCTTCTACAACCAGAAGAGCGGGAAGGTGTACGGCCTGCCCATGGAAGGCCCCGATGCCGACGCCTTCTTCTACAACAAGTCCCACTTCCAGGAGGTGGGACTCGACCCCGCTTCCGACAAGACCTCCAGGTGGACGTATGACGATCTGATCGCCGCCGCGACCAAGCTCACCAAGGGCAGCGGACCGGACGTCCTGCGGCGCGGCCTCCTTCCCCACGGCATCAGCACGGGGAACGTCGCCGCCTGGCTCTACACCAACGGCGCCACGTGGTACGGCAAAGACAACCTCTCGGTCGCCTTCAACACCCCCCAGGGCGTTCAGGTGATCGAATACTTGCTGGACCTGCGCAAGCGGTTCCCGGAGCCGCCCTCGTTCGCCGGGCTCAGTGGGGACCAGCAGTTCTATCAGCAGAAGACAAGCATCGTTCCCCAGGGCAACTACAACGTGCACGTCGTCCGCAGCTTCGCCCCGGAGGTGGAGTTCGACATGATGCCTCTCCCCAAGGGTCCCGCCGGTAAGTCCCCCTCCACTAAGGTGTGGATGAACCAGGTCATCATGCCCAAGAACGCCAAGCGCAAAGATCTGGGCTGGCTCTTCATGGCCTACTACGCCGGTAAGGAGGTCATCGCCAAGCGCATGACGCTCCTCAACCGCATGGGCCCGCGCAAAGACTTCTTCGAGTCGAACGAGTGGAAGGAAGAGACCAAGAAGATCCCCGCCCTCAACCAGGCGCCCAAGATCGCGGCCGCCGCCGGCCAGTATCCCTTCATCATGTACTCCGAGGTCGACGAGGTCATCGCCCCCATCTTCACCAAGATCCAGGGCGGAGCCATCGGCGCGCGCGACGGCCTGGCCGAGATCGAGCGCGAGGCCAACCGCGTCCTCGGCCAGCAGCCGCGCTAGGCCGGGCGCGGTCGCCCGCGCCCTTCCTACAATCGCACCCCCATGCCGTCCTTGGAGCACCGCCCCTTCGGCGCCACTGGCCTCAGCGTCACCCCCATCGGCCTGGGTGGCTTCCCCTTCGGCGGCGTAAACAAGGCCGCCGGCTGGGACCCCTTCACGCCCGATGGCCGCAAGACCGCGATCGCCACCATCCATCGCGCCATCGAGCGGGGCATCAACTACCTGGACACCGCCGCCAGCTACGGCGACGGCAACAGTGAAGACATCGTCGGCGAGGCGCTCTCCACCGCCGGCCGGCGCCTTCAGGTCACCCTCGCCACAAAATGCCCCTGGAACACCGACGCGCAGAAAGTCACCGCCAGCGCCGAGGCCAGCCTGCGCCGTCTGCGCACCGACACGATCGACGTCCTCCAGTTCCACGGCGGACGCTTCACTGCCGAGAACGTCGACCACATCCTCAACCGCGGTCCGCTCGACGCGCTCAGACGCCTCCGCGACCAGGGCAAGGTGCGCTTCCTCGGCTTCACCTGTGAGGAGCCCTGGACCGCGCGTCCCCTCATCGCGTCCGGCGCATTCGACGTCGTCCAGCTGCGCTACAACCTCATCCATCAAGGCGCCGCCCTCCACGCGCTCGACGAGGCGCGTGAGCAGCGGATGGGCGTCGCCGTCATGCGCCCCATGACCAGCGGCATCCTCCAGCGCACGCTTCGCGTGCTCAAGCCCGAGTGGCGCGAGGAAGACGTCTACGACGTCGCCCTCAAGTACGTCCTCTCCGACTCGCGCGTGCACGTCGCCAACGTCGGCATGCGCTGGCCCCACGAGGTCGACCGCAACGTCGACCTCGTCGAGACCTTCGCACCCACCTTCGACGTCGCCGCGCTCCCCCGCCTCACCGCCGGCATCTATAAGGAAGCCGATCAGGCCGCCGGAGCATGACCCCCTCCACACACTCCGCCGGCGAGCTCATCCCCATCACGGCTCCGCTCTCCCCGGATGCCGAGCCCCACGTCACCGTCCTCTTTCCCGGCCACCTCAGCTACGACAAGTACCACCCCCAGTGGGGCCAGCGCGCCGCCTGCAGCACCGTCACGCTCGTTCAGACCGCGGGCCAGATCATCCTCGTCGACACCGGCCTCGATGACGATCGTCTCGTCCGCGCACTCGCCGCCGCTGGCCTCCAGCCTGATTCCGTCGACACCGTCGTCCTGACCCACACCCACGGCGACCACTACCGCTCCGTTCACCTCCTCCCCAACGCCCGTGTCGTCGCCTCCGGCCCCGAGGTCAACGCCTGGCGCTCCCGCGGCGCACCCGACAAGGAGCTACTCGCCCGCCTCACTCCCACCGTGACCGGCATCGCCCCCGGCGTCCGCCTCCTCCTCACCCCCGGCCATACTGCCGGCTCCGCCACCGTCCTCGTCTCCCAGGCCGGCCAGCTCGTCGCCATCGCCGGAGACGCCGTCGACAGCCTCGACTTCTACGCCCGCCGCGAGCCCTCCCACAACGCCGTCGACCCCGCCGCCGAGAAGCGCAACTTCGATCTGTTCGCCGCCATCGCCGACGTCGTGATTCCCGGCCACGGCCGCCCCTTCCGCCTCCACCACGGCGCCCCCGCCGAAGAGCTCTAGCCAGGCCCGACCGTCGTGGCACCTTCAACATCGTCCCCTGCGCCCGGTCCACGTGTTGCCCTCATCACCGGCGCCACCGGCGGTCTCGGGACCGCCGTCCTTGGGGCGTTCCTCGATCGCGGCTGTGCCGTCGCCGCCACCTACCGAAAGGACTTCGAGCAGGGGGCGCTGACGAGCGCAGCCGCGAGTCGTCCGCTGCTTCCGCTCAAGGCCGACGTCACCTCGACGGCCGACATGGAGGCCGCCGTCGCCGCCACCATCACGCGCTTCGGGCGTCTCGACTACCTCATCAACCTCGTCGGCGCCTGGGCCGGCGGATCTCCCGTCTGGGAGACCAGCGGCGACGCGTGGGACCGCACGATCGCCGTCAACCTCCGCTCTGCCTTCGCCGCCTCCCGTGCCGCGATTCCCCACATGCTCACCCAGCGCTACGGCCGCATCGTCAGCGTCTCATCTCGCACCGCCCTCCAGCCCTCCCCCGGCGCCGCCGCGTATGCCGTGAGCAAGGCCGGCGTCATCACCCTCACCGAGACGCTCGCCCTCGAGCTCCGCGAGCACGACGCCGACGTCACCGCCAACTGCATCCTCCCCAGCGTCATTGACACTCCCGCCAACCGCGCCGCCATGCCCAAAGCCGATCCCGCGCGCTGGGTGCGCCCCGAGCAGCTCGCCGCCATCATCGCCTGGCTCACCTCGGACGACGCCGCCCCCATCAGCGGCGCCGCGATCCCCATCTACGGCCGCGCCTAAGCGGTCACTTGGGAGCCCTGCCCCTCGCAGCGGGAGTCGGCGTCGTCGCCCTCCTCGCCAGCACGCTCTCTGCCGTCACCGGCTTCGGCGGCGCCGTCATCTTGCTTCCCGTCCTCATCTGGGCCTTCGGCCCCCGCGCTGCCGTCCCCATCCTCACCGTCGTCCAGGTCGTCGGCAACGCCTCGCGCGTCCTCTTCAATCGACGCGACGTCGTCCCTCAGGTCGCCGGCTGGTTCGCCCTCGGCGCCGTCCCCCTCTCCGTCGCCGGCGCCCTCGTCTTCTCGGTGGCCCCCGCTCCCATCCTCCAGCGCGTCATCGGCGTCTTCCTGCTCGGTGCCGTTGTGTGGCGCCACACCTCAGTCGGCCGGCGCGCCCGGGTCGGCCTGCGCGGCTTCCTCGGCATCGGCGCGCTCTTCGGCTTCCTCTCCGCCGTCGTCGGCACCGTCGGTCCCCTCGCCGCCCCCTTCTTCCTTTCCCATGGGCTCGTCCGCGGCGCCTACATCGGCACCGAGGCGCTCACCGCCCTCACCATGCACGCCGTCAAGCTCGTCGCCTACGGCCGCCTCGCGCTGCTCGACCTCCAGTCGCTCGCCCTCGGCGCCGCCATCGGCGTCATCATGGTCGCCGGCTCCTACGCCGGCAAGCGCATCGCCGACCGCCTCCCCGACCGCGCCTTCCGCGCCATCGTCGAAGCCACCCTCGTCGTCGCCGGCGTACAGCTCCTGCTCGCTCCGTAGCGCCGCCTACCTCGCCCGGAACCCCCCGATCAGCGCCCGGTTCTCCTGACGCCAGAAGCACTCCACCCCGTCGAACCCCGCGTCGCGCAGCCAGCCCAGGTGGTCCGACAGCGCCCGCGACTGCCCTCCGCTCGTCGCGAATGTTGGCTGCGCCGGCCCTGGCCTCCCGTGCCCCCCGTGCCGCTCGGCCCGCGCCCGCCGCTCCGCCTCCAGCGCCCCCTCCGCCTCGTCCCACGACTGCAGCGTCCCCGTCTCCGCCTGCCGGCGCCGCCGCTCCTGCTCCACCCGTCCGTGGCGCCACGCCGCCTGCACCGTCTCGCCGCTCGTCCCCACCATGTCCAGGTTCAGGAAGCACCCGCCCGCCGCTGTCGCCCCGCGCACCTCGCGGTAGAGGAGCGGGATGCGCTCCGTTGGGCGCACGTTGTGGATGCACGACGACGACACGATCGCGTCGAACGTCCCGCCCGCCTCGCGCAGTGCCGCGTCCAGCGCCCCGTGCTGCGACAAATCCCCCTTCACCAGCCACACGCGGTCCGTCATCCCCGCCGCCCCCAGCACCGCCCGCGCCTGCCCGAACATCTCGTCTGAGTAGTCGAACAGCGTCGCCCGCGCGTTCGGGAACCGGCGCAGCAGATGCCGTGTCACCGGCCCCCACCCCGCCCCCACGTCCAAAATGCTAATCGCCGCGTCCGACCGGTGCGGGATGAAGTCCGCGATCAGCTCGAACTGAGACCGCCGCGCCTCGATCCGCGCCTCATTCTCCGCCACCCACTCCCGCACGTACTCGGCGTCGTGCCAGTCGTGCGACCCGCCCCGCCGCTCTCCCGTCGCGCCCTCGCCAACCGTCTGCGTCATGCCGACGTAGGATAGACGCTCAGCGCTTCGCCGGCACAAGCACCCTCCGCGCCGCCGCGTCCAGCGCGCGTGCGCTAACTTGAACGGCGTTCAAGAAACCCGCCCACCTCCGAGGACCTCGTCGCTCCCAGGAGGGGGTCTAAAGTTTTCGCCCCTTTTACGTCATTGTATTGTGAGAGGACATTCGATAAGTGGTCTCCGCCCCCGCCTTCGCCCACACCTTCCTACACGCCTTCGCTCATTCCCCCGCCTTCGCCGCCGCCGCCGTCCACGCCGCCACTCCGGCGGCCGGCGCCGCGCTCCTCGCGGTCGCCCTGCTCGCCACGGCGCTGCTCGTCCCCCACGTGACGCCACTCGCCCGCATCACCGCGGACGCAGCAGCCCTCGCGGCGCAGCCCGCCGTACGCCGCGCGCGCCCCCGTGCTCTCGCCCATCGCCCGGCGCCGGCCGCGTCGCGCCGGCCCAGCCGCGCGCCGCCCGCCGCCTGAGCCGCCCGCCCGCGCCGCGCTCCCTCCCCGCCCCTCTCCACGCGCCGTTGTCCTGCTCCGGGCAGTCCGCCGACCGGCACCGCAAGCAAACCTTCATCAAGTTTCCTCGTCACAAGCCATCCGCCGGGGTCCCCGCCCCTTTCTTCACAAGGACCCGGCACCACAAGCCACCTTCATCAAGCCACCCGCCAGTGGGCGGACTGTCCCGACCAGGACAACGGCATACGCGCTCAGGGATTCCGCGCACACGGCCAGCATCGCTCTGCCCACCGCCCTCGCCGCTAACCCACTCGCCCTCTCGCACCTTTACAACCTATCCCTCCCCCTATCCCGGGCTCCGTGCTCCCTTCTCGGCCAGACCAGACGCAAGACCCGGACCGGACTCGCTACGCGCTCCGACGCAGCCGCGGGTCCAGCGCGTCCCGCAGCGCGTCGCCCAGGAAATTGAAGCTGAACACTGCCACGAAAATCGCCAGTCCCGGTCCCGCGCTCATCCACCATTTCAGGTTCGCCAGGTAGCGCTGCGAGTACGCGATGTCCTGACCCCAGGACGGCATTGGCGGCTGAGATCCGAGCCCCAGGAATGAAAGCGCCGCCTCGGCCAGTACCGCGAACGCCGTCGACAGCGTCGCCTGCACCACCAGCGCGTTCGCGATGTTCGGCAGGATGTGCAGCAGGATGATTCGCCACGCCGGCGCCCCCAGCGAGCGCGCCGCCGTCACGAACTCTCGCTCGCGCACGCTCAGTACCTGACCACGCGTCAGCCGCGTGTACGCCGGAATCGCAACGATCCCGATCGCGATCATCGCGTTCTGCACCTTCGGTCCCAGCGCCGCCGTGATGGCGATCGCCAGCAACAGCGCCGGGAACGCCAGCAGCGCGTCGATCGCCCGCATCGCGACCAGGTCAACCGCACCGCCGAAGTACCCCGCCACCAGACCCAGCGTCACCCCGGCCACCAGCCCGATCCCCACCGAGATGATCCCCACCGAGAGCGAGACGCGCGACCCCCACAGCACGCGGCTGAACACATCCCTTCCCAGATCGTCGGTCCCCATCAAGTGGCGCGCGCTCGGCGCCTCCAGCGCCTGCGATGACTCCACCTTCGTCGGGCTGTACGGCGCCAGCGCCGGCGCCAGCACGGACACCAGCAGCAGCGCCACCACCAGCGCTCCCCCCACCACCAGCCGCGGATGCCGCCGCAGCGCTACCGAGAGCGGCGGCCGCGCCGCGACGCGCCCCGCACTCAGCGCCCCCGCGCCAACTGCCGCCGGCCCGCCGGGCGAAGTCGTCACCACGCCCGTCGCCGCGCTCACGCGCCCGCGTCCTGGTACGAGATGCGTGGGTCGAGCCACGCGTAGAGGAGGTCAACCACCAGCGTGCTCGCCATGAAGGACAGCGCCGACACCAGCACGATGGCCTGCACCACCGGGTAGTCGCGCCCGTTGATGCTGTCAACCGCCAGCCGCCCTACCCCCGGCCAGAAGTAGATCGTCTCGGTGATGATCGCCCCCTCGATCACCGCCCCCACCTGCAAACCCACCAGCGTGACCACCGGAATCAGCGCGTTCTTCAGCGCGTGCCCCGCGATCACCGCGCTCTCGCTCAACCCCTTCGCCCGCGCCGTCCGGATGTAGTCCTGGTGCAGCACCTCGATCATCGCCGATCGCACCTGGCGCATGTTCACTGCCAGGCTCCCCGTCGCGATCGTGATCGCCGGCAGGATCAACCGGCGCAGGTTTCCCCCAGGATCCTCCACGAACGGCACGTAGCCACCCGGCGGCAGCAGCCGGAAAACGAGCGCGAAGAGCAGGATCAGGCTCAACCCCAGGAAGAACCCCGGCAGCGAGACCCCCGCCAGCGTGAACCCCGTCGCCACCAGGTCGATCGCCGAGTTGCGTTTGATCGCCGAGATCGTCCCCACTACCAGCGCCACCGAGATCGAGATCGCCAGCGCCGCCAGCCCAAGTTCCAGCGTCGCCGGCAGCCGCTCCACGATTGCCTGCCGTACCGGCTGCCGCGTGCGGATCGACCTCCCGAAGTCACCCTGGACCGCGCGCCTGAGCCAGGCCACGTACTGCACCGGCATCGGTCGGTCTAGCCCCAGTTCGTGGCGCAGCGCGGTCAGCGTCGCCGGGTCCCGCTCCTCACCCGCGAACACCAGGACCGGATCTCCCGGCGAGAGGCGCAGCAGCGTGAAGCTGATGACGCTGACCAGCAGCGCCACGGGCACCATCAGCAGCAGACGGCGCAGGACGTACTGCCCCACCGTGGGGCCTCTCCGCCGCTCCTACTTCGCCAGCTTCGCGTACTGGAAGCGGATGATCCGGTCCGGGTACGGCTCCAGCCCGGTCACCTTCTTGTTCGTCAGCAGCTGCGCGACTCCGAACCCATACCAGATGCGCGCCGGATCATCCACGACGTAGATCTTCTGCGCCGCCTGCAGCGCCGTCTTGCGCTTCGCCTCGTCCGTTGTCTGGCGCTGCTCGTTCATCAGTCGGTCGACCTCCTTGTTGGAGTAGCTTGGGTCGTTCTGCGGCTGCCCCGTCACGACGAAGTCGTACGTGTTCCCATCGGGGTCGACCCGGCCGCTCCAGCCGGTCAGCGCCACTCCCTTGAAGACCTTGTCGGTCTGCTGCTGCAGGATCTGCGCGAACTCCAGCTGCACGATCTGCGCGTCGATCGACGCCTTCTGCAGCTGCGCCTGGATCAGCTGCGCCAGTTGCAGCGTCACCGCGTCTCCGGACGACACCAGGAACTCGAACGACAGCGGCTTGCCGGCCTCCTGGATCAGCTTCTTCGCTCCATCGGGGTCCGCCTTCTCGAACGGCTTGAAGTTCGCGTCGTACGCGAAGTGCGTCGGCGCGATCGGTCCGTACCCCATTGCCCCCACCCCGAATCGCACCTT
>DASTZM010000594.1:0-2800 GCA_035764305.1 Chloroflexota bacterium
TTTGTTGGGCGTGAGGAAGCTGGGTTCGCGCAGGTGCGGAATGAACTGGTCGAGCACCGCGGGAGTCTAAGGACCGCACGACCACCGTAAGAATTGGCCTGCGTTGGGTGTATTGATGGGTGAGGGCGGCGGGTGAGCGAGCAGGTGAGCGACGCCGCCCTGGCGGCCGCGTGCCGCCGGGGGGACGGGCGGGCGCTGGGGGCGCTGATCGAGCGCTACAAGAGCGACGTCTTCGGCACCGCGCTCCGCCTGTGCCACAACCGCGAGACGGCGCTGGAATTGACCAACACGATCTTCTTCAAGGCCTACCAGAACCTCCACCGCTACGACGCCGAGCGGCCGCTGCGACCGTGGCTGCTGCGCATCGCGACCAACGAGACGCTGAACTGGCTGCGCTCGCAGCGCCGGGAGCGCGAGCACGTCGCCGAGGCCGAGACGAGCGAGACGGCGCTCGATCTGGCGCCGGCCTCACCCGACGCGGAGCCGGAGACGACGGCACTGCGCCTCGAGCGGCGCGACGAGGTGCGCGCTGCGCTGGCGGGTCTGCCCGAGCGCTACCGCGCGGTGCTGACGCTGCGGTTCTTCGATGACCTGTCCTACGCCGAGATCGCCGAGATCACGGGCCAGGACGCGAACACGGTGGGCGTGCAGCTGCTGCGCGCCCGCGCACTGCTGCGCGACGCGCTGAGCCACGGCGCCGCGGCTCACCCTTAGGAGGAACGATGGACCGAACAGGACTCGACGAGGAGGCACAGCTGCGGCGCGCGCTGGCGCTGGACGACGACGAGCTGGCGTTCCTGCGCGCCGCGGCGCTGCCGGAGCGCCTGGCGGCGCAGGTCGCGGCGGCGCGGCGCGGTCTGGCGCTCGACGTGCTGTGGATCGTGCTCCCGGCCGCCCTCGCGTACGGAGGGTGGCTCGTGACCGCGCCGCTGCTGGGGCCGTGGCTGGGCCTGGTCGGACAGGCGGGGCTGACGAATCTCCTGGCCGCGCAGGCGGTGGGCGCGGCGTGGGCGCTCGTGGACGGCTTCGCGGGGATGGTCGAGACGGCGAGCGCACTGCCAGGGTTCGAGACACCGCTGGCGCTGATCGCGGTTCTGGCGGCGCTGACGTACGTGGTGGGTCTCACGGCGCCGCGCGTAAGGCGGCAGCCGGCGGTGGTGTAGAGACGGCGAACGGGGACATTCAAGACATGGGACACACAGTGATTGGGGCAGCGCTGGCGGTGCTGCTGCTCGCGCTCAGCGGGACGCCGGCGCTGGCGCTGGAGCGCCGGTCGGGCGACAGCATCGTCGTGGCGCGCGACGAGGTGATCGACGAGGACTTCGCCGCGAGCGGGCGGCTGGTGCGAGTGGACGGCACGGTGCGGGGCGACCTTTACGCCTTCGCGCAGCACCTGACGGTGGCGGGGATCGTCGAGGGTGACGTCATCGCAGTGGCGCAGGAAGTAGTGATCGACGGTCAGGTGCGGGGCAGCGTGCGGGCGGGTGGCGCCACGGTGCAGATCAACGGCGCGGTGGACCGCAACGTGACCAGCGCGGGGCAGCTCGTGCGGCTGGGCAGCGGCGGGCGCGTGGGGGGAACCGTGATCGGGGCGGGTGAGACGCTCTCGCTGGCGGGCGACGTGGGCGGCGGGCTGTATGGCGCGGGGCAAAGCGTGCTGATGCAGGGGCGCGTCAACCGCAACGTCGACCTGGCGCTCGACCGGCTGCAGCTGGCGCCGGGGGCGAGCGTCGGGGGCAACTTCGACTATCACTCGGATCGGCCGGTGCCGCCGATGCCGCCCGCGGTGGTGGCGGGCGCGACTCGGTTTCACCCGGTGACGCGCCCCCAGCGTGTGGAGCGCACGCAGATCAACCGCTTCGCAGGCGCGGTGGGCAATTTCTTCAGTCTGACGTGGCTTGCCGGGAGCGCGGCGGTGGGGCTGGTGATGCTGCGCGCGTTCCCGCGCTTCGTGGCGCGCTACCTGGACGCGCTGGAGCGCAGCGCGGGCGCATCGTTTGGGGTGGGGTTTGTCGCGCTCGTGGCGACGGTACCGCTGGCGCTGGTGCTTGCCATCACGATCGTCGGACTACCGGCGTCGGCCATCCTGGTCGGGGGGTGGCTGGGTGGCATGTTCGTCGGCTGGCTGCTGCTCGCCATCGCAGTTGGCAGCGTGCTGATCGGGCTGTTGCGGCGCGGACACGAGCGACGTCTAGCGTGGTCCTTCCTGCTCGGACTGCTGGTGCTGTACCTGGCCACGCGGGTCCCGTTCCTCGGACCGCTGGTGACGTTTGTCGGCCTCTCGCTCGGCCTCGGGGCGCTGGTGATTGCGCTCTACCGGACGTGGAAGCGCGCGGAGCTGAATGCCCCCGCCGATCCTTACGTGGACTTGATGGCGGGGCCGCTGACGTAAGGGACACGCGCCCAGGCAGCGGGCGCTGGCCGCCTTCGGGCGCTCTCGGAACTCCTTCGGGGAGGTGTGCGTTGACCACCCGAAGGAGTTCACGTGGTCAACCTCATCAGCGCGTCTTTCGCCCGCCGCACGTTCATCCGCTCCGCCGCCGCGCTTGCCCCGCTCACGCTGGCCGGCCGGGCGCTAGCGGAAGGAGAGGAGCAGTCCATCCCAGCCGAGGCGCCGCCGGCAGAGGCGCCGGTGGCCGAGACGGTGGCCGAGACGCCCCCCGCGCCAGCCGCGCCGCCCGCGCCGGTCTATCCGGAGCCAGGCTTCGCGTACGGCATGCAGGGGCACCTCTACTTCCAGGACGTGCCGAGGACACTGGACCTGGTGCGCGGCGCCGGGTTCGAGTGGGTCAAGCAGCAG
>DASTZM010000595.1:0-2330 GCA_035764305.1 Chloroflexota bacterium
GGGGGGCTATGGCGTTTGGCCTCGGCGGCGAAGGTGAGGCGGGGCCGCCACGAACCGCGGCCGCTCCTCGCGCGCGTTCTGGCGCACCAGATCCGGTAACGTTGCGCGAAGCGGTCGACGCTCCCTAGTCGGCCACGCGGCTGAGCGCCGATCCTGCCGGTCAGCGCGCAAGACCTGGTTCAGGCAGGCGGATACTGCTTCGGGTTGCCGGCGTCGTCGGCGCGGAACCAGCAGTTGACGGTGGGTTGGTCGGCGTCGGCGTAGATGTAGTGCTCCTCGTTGGGCTCGACCACGATCACGTCACCGGCGTGAACCGGCTCGGTCCGGCCGTCGACCCAGAGCGTGCCCTTTCCCTGCACGATGCAGAAGACCTCTTCGTGCGGGTGGCGGTGCTCGCCCTCGGGATGGGTCCGCCCACCCGGCGCGTGGAAGCTGAGCCCACCCGCCGCGATGCGCTTGCCGGGAATGAGCCTGCTGGCGACGTGCTCGGGACCATCCGACCCGAGATCCGAGAATCGGTAGCGACGCATGGGCTAGGTTACTCCAGGGGCTGGGAGTCCGCTGTGGGTGCCGGAGCTGCGTAGTACCGTGGCGCCGCTGCCGTGGCATGCCATCTGCAGCCGTCAGCTGGTGAGGGGGCGCGGCAGGCGAGTCCGGGAGTCCAGGCTGTCCGCGCCCCGGAGGAGATTCACATGGCAGAACTCACCGAGAAGAAGCGCGATGCGCTGAAGAAGAACCAGTTCGCCTATGTCGACGGCGAGGGCGGCGAGCACTTGCCCATTCACGACGAGTCGCACGTGCGCAACGCCATCGCGCGCTACAACCAGACCAACTTCGAGAGCAAGGCCGCGAAAGAGCGGGCGCGCAAGAAGATCCTCGCCGCCGCCAAGCGCCATGGCATCGAAGTCAACGAAGACGACGACGTCATGCGCAAGGCCGCCTAACCGTCGTCTCTCACGACAACGTCAGGCCGCGGGCAGGCTGATCGTCCTGCGCTGCGCCATCAGTTCGTCGTGTACGTGCTCCGGTGACCACTCCCAAGTGCGGATCTGCGCGCGGAGGTGATCAGAGGGTTCGCGGGTGGGGCGCGCAGCCGGGTGAGCCAGTCAGAGTGCCTCACGTGGGCGCTAGCGCCTGACCTTCCGGATGACCTCCGCCGGCCAGCGCTGTGCCCACTCCGTGGCCTCAGGATAGAAGTGGCTGACTGCGTTCGACAACATGAAGACGAGCGGACGCGAGGTCCGTGGGACGACCGGCTGGCACGGCTGCGAGGGAGAGCCTCTTCAAGTCCAACACGGAAGCCAACGCGAGGCTCCGTGAGGTCGTCTGGCTCGCGGACTTCGACCACGCCTGTCGAGCGCGGGGAGCGGCTCAGGCACGTGGTCGAGCGCGCGTCACTACCTCTTCGATCGCCGCGAAGACCAGGTCCGGATGCTCGCGCTGGACGTGGTGCCCGCTGGGCTCAGCGATGACGTGCCGGGCGCCCGGGAGGCGTCGCGCGTAGTCCTGCTGGCCCACATGAAATATGCGCTCGCGCTCCTCCACGGGGATGAGCATGTTGGGCAGCTCTGGCTGGGGGCCACCGTGGGAGATAAGGACGATCGGGATGTCCGGAAAGGCCGCGCCGCGCAGGAATACCTCGCTCTTCAGGCGGTCGAGTAGCTCCGGGTTGAGCCTATCCAGGTTCTCGCCGCGCGCCACGCGCCACGCGCAGGCTCTTGGCCACGGCATCGGGTGGGAGCTGCGCGCGGACCCAGTCCGAGGCATCGTGGTGCGCGGGGTCGATCAGCACCATGCCGGCGGTCTCGTCGGGGTGATCGGCGGCGAACTGCAGCGCCAGCGCGCCACCCCAGGAGTGCCCCACAATCACGTAGGGCGGCGCGGCTCCGAGGGTGGCGAGGAGTGCGTGAAGATCGGCGATGGAGTCGCGGGAGGTCCTGCCCTGCGGCGCGGGGTCGCTCCGGCCGACGTTGGCGCGCGTATACGCGACGACGGACGTGAGCGATACGGTGCGCTGCACCAGGCCGGCCCAGGTACCGATGCCAGAGCCAAGGCCTCCCTCGAAGACGACTGATGGGGCGCCCTCGCCCGCGGCCACGGCGTGCAGGCGCCGGCCGCCGATGTCTACCAGACGTTCGTGCTGGTCCAGCCACTGGACATCCATGCGCGTGCCTCCGTCGAGCGCTACTCGCTTTCAGCCAACCCCTTGAGCCCGATGCACCACCACCCCGCCCTTGAGGGTGAGTGTCACATCGGGGCTGGCGGTGATGTCCTGGTCCGGCCGTCCCTCCACGAGCACGAGGTCGGCCCGTTTGCCCGGCGCGACGGCG
>DASTZM010000596.1:0-2154 GCA_035764305.1 Chloroflexota bacterium
CCGGCCGGTGGAGCTGCTCGACGACCGCACCGCCGACACCCTCGCCACCTGGCTTCGCGCGCACCCGGGGGTGGAGGTCATCGCCCGCGACCGTGCGGGGGCCTACGCCGAGGGCGCGCGCGCCGGGACGCCCGCCGCGCTGCAGGTCGCCGACCGCTTTCACCTGCTCCAGAACGTGGGAGCCGCCGTGGAGGAGGTCGTACGCAGTCGCCACCGGCGGATCGTGTCTGCCGAGGCCGTGGAGGCGGTGGAAGCCGTGGAAGCCGTGGAAGCCGTGGAAGCCGCGGAGGGAGCGGCGGTGCCGCCGATGGGGGCTGCGGGTGGCGCAGGTGGCGCAGGTGGCGCGGGCAGCCCGGGCGGCGCCTTCCTGAGCCCGACGCAGCAGCGACGGGCGGACGCGCGGGCGGCGCGCCTGGCGCGGTGGGAGGAGGTGCGCCAGCGCCGGATCGCGGGCGGGAGCATCCTGGGCATCGCCCGCGACCTCGGGATGCACCGGCGCACGGTGCGCCGGCTGCTCGCTACTCCAGACGCACCGCCTACCCACGTGCTCCCACCGCGCCCGGGGGGCCTCTCGTCGCCATCGCTGCGGCCGTTCGTGACGTACCTGCAGGACCGCTGGGAGGACGGCTGCCACAACGTCAGCCAGCTGTACCGCGAGATCGCGGCGCGGGGCTTCACTAGGAGCCGCTCCCTGGTCGTGCAGGCACTCAGTGCCTGGCGGCCGCCCCACCCTGACGTGCTCGCTGGCGAACGGCGTCGCCGCGGCCGTCCCCGGCGGCTGCGCGTGCGCGTGCGCTGGCTGTGCGTGCGGCCCCCAGACCAGCTCACTGCCACTGAGCGCGCTGTCCTCGAGCAGCTGCTCGGCGAAGACCCGCCGCTCAAGACGGCCTACGATCTGCTGCAGCAGTTCCGCGCCGTGCTGGCCGGCCGCGACGTGGCCGGGCTGGCCACCTGGCTCGACGCAGCGCAGACCAGCGCCCTGCCGTCGTTCGTGGCGCTGGCCAATGGCATCGCCGCCGACCGTGCCGCGGTCGAGGCCGCGCTGACGACGCCGTGGTCCACCGGCCCCGTCGAGGGGCATGTCCACCGCGTCAAGCTGCTCAAGCGCCAGCACTACGGCCGCGCCAAGCTCGACCTCCTCCGCGCACGCGTCCTCGCCGCCTAGCGTCGGTCAGCGCCGCGCGCAGACAACCGAATAGCCCATCAGCCGCGTGACGTGTCTGCACGCCCTCCGCGGCCGCACGTGTCCGACAGCACCGTGCCATCGACACCCTGGCTCACTTCTGACTGTCATCCCACAAAGTGCGGGAGAGCCGAGAATGGCCCACCTGGTGTTCGTCAGATGGGCCGATTTTCGTGTAATGCGCCATCGAGTCCGAGGTGGACGGAAGGTCGGCGAGGTCGGCGATGAACGCCGGCGTGAGCGTGTCGTCGCCCCGCCCATCGCACAGGGGACGCAGTGGTCGGCCGCAGTCTAGGGCGCGGGTGGGCCGCTCCGCTCAGTAGAGGTGGCGTTTCAGCCAGCCCGCCAAGGCACCGGCCGACACAGAGTGCTTCCAGTGCGCTGTACGTCACCGGCTTCTTCGCCTTCCCCTTGTTTGCCTTTCTCCTCTGAGAGGTGTGGGGTTTGGGCGTTACTTTGCTTGCCTTGCAAGGGCCACTGCGGATAACGGTGAGCCGCCATCGAGCGCGTGACGGACAGCTTGCATTGCCTTGCCGATGGGGAGGCCAGCGGTCGGAAATGCGAGAGCTACCGAGGTACTTGCGAACGCAAGTCGCACTGCGTGACGGTAGTCGGCGCCGCCAAGTGCGACGACATTTGTGTAGCGCCCGAGTGCAAGCTGACGCTGTTGCTGCACAAGCTCATCGAGTGAAATGGGATTGGTCTTGTGATGCTTGAACGTCACGTTGTAGGGACTCGGGATGATGAAGTCCGGGGCAATGAAGCCGTACTTAGCGCTTAGGATCAGCCAGTCGTCGCCGAATCGCTCGGCGTAGGTACGGTTCAGAACAAAGAGCGTGCCCGTGTAGGCGTCGCGCGCGGCGGCAGGACCGTGTTGGGGGTGGTCATCCCATATCTTGCGCTGACCGCAGGGGACAACAACGAGCGTGGGCACCGTACGCGTTGCGTTCTATCGAGCAGAAAGCGGTGCT
>DASTZM010000597.1:0-6257 GCA_035764305.1 Chloroflexota bacterium
CATGGTGTTGGAGTTGTAGTAGGACAGACGAAACTCGGCCTCTTCGCGCGGCATGGCGAGGCCCTCGACGAGCCGCAGGTCGCCGTCGACACGGGCGAGGCCGCCGCCGCGGTCCTCGAGACGGCGCGTGGTGACCTCCACGGTCATCGTGCCGCCGGAGGCGATGTGGTGGCCCAGGACGGTGGGATCGACGTCCATGCCGACGGTGTCGATGTTGTGGAGGACGAGGTGCTCGAGCTGCGGGCGCTGGCGCAGGAGCGCGGCGAGCGTGCCGTTTCGCAGCAAGTTGGGGACCTCGTACCAGTGACCGACGGGATGGAGGCACTGGAGAGGGACGTTGTCGGTGTAGTCCGAGCCTTCGCCGGCGGACTGCGCCCAGCCAATGAGGGCGGCGTGGAGGCTCTCGCGCACCTTCTGGGCGCGCTCGTCGAGCAGCTGCTGGGGCAGCTCCTCCCAGGCGAAGCGCAGGTCGCGCGCCATGGGCACCAGGCGAAGGCCGACGGCGCGGCCGGGCGAGAGGAGGAGCGGCCCTTCGTAGCCGTAGCTCCCCTCGGCGGCGAGGAAGGACTCGACGGCACGGTGGGTGAGGTAGCTGGTGGTGACGACGTGGGGGAGCGGCGTGCCAGCGAGGCGTGAGATGCGGCGGGACTTGGCGAGGTGCACTTCCAAGAAGGTGCGGTGCTTGCCGCCGAGACGCGCGAAGGGGTTGAGCGCCTTGACCACGCCCGCGCCCTGGGTCCAGCGCGTGCCAACGCCGGCGGCGAGCGTCATGACGGCGACCTTTCCACTGCGAAGGGCGTCGAGGCCAAGACCGGAGAGAGACGGATCGCTGGCGGTGTCCAGGATGACGACATCTGTGGAGTGGACGTCCTGGATGTCGGTACTGGCGGGGAGGCGGTTCTGGGCGAGGCTGATGCGGCCGGAGCGGAGGTCGGCGCGGATCTGCTCGTGCTGGACGCGGTCGAAACCAAGCTTATCGAGCAGCGCGGCGAGGGTCCGCCGGCCATCCTGCTCGCCTTCGGCGGCGCGCGGGATGACGCGATCGAAGAGGGTCTGGACCATGCCGGCGAGCTCGGGGCGCGTGCGGCAGGCGGCGCCGAAGCGGTCGAGCTCGGCACGCCGGGCGGCGGGGAGGTCGCGCACGTCGCGGCGCAGCAGGGCGGGGACGACGAGGGCGTAATAGCCGGCGGGCATGAGCGCGTCGTCGCCGGTCAGCGTCTCGCAAAAGGTGCCGCGCTCGTTCACGGCCAGGTCGTAGACGACGGGCTCCATGGCGAAGGGGAGCGCGTCCTCGAGGCGGCGCTTGGTGGCGCGCATGACTTCCAGCGCGCGGTCCTGGGCCGCGGGCTTGTGGTCCGGATGGACGATGAAGCCCATGCCGCCGCCCGACATCCCGCCCAACATCCAGAAGCCCCAGAAGGCATCGCCGAAGGATTGGCGCATCTGGGCGATGAGGCTCTCGGTGTAGAGGTTGGAGGCCCACGGGATGATGGTCTGGATAGGGCCGTAGAAGTTGCGGGTCGTGGCTTTGGCGATGCCGCGCACATCGCCGGTCTCGAGCAGGGACACAATGCGGTCGTAGAGGTCGCAGGCTTCGAGGCGTGCTTCCCACTCGGCGGGCCAGCGGAGGAGGTAGCGCTCGGTAACCATCTCCAGGATGGGGCCGACGTTCTGCGCCATGCCGCCGTGGACAAGGACGAGTGAGTCCTGGAGCCGCCGGCGGGTATCCGGCGTCACCTCCTGCTCGGTGAGGATGTGGTGGGCGGGCAGCAACCGGCCGCGGCTGATGCCCCACTCGGGGTCGTCCTCAGAGGCGAGCACGCCGGTGATGAGCTTCATGCCGGGCCAGACGCCGCCCGAGTCCTGCCAGCCGCCGCCCGAGCCGCCGAGCCACTCGCCGAGGATGGCGCGGGCGGCTACGAGGCGCCGCTCGTGCTCCTGGAGCTGGCCTTCGAGGAACGCCGCCTGGCCGGTGGCGCGCATCAAGACGGCGATCAGCGAGGCGAGCAGGCTGGTGGAGACGGCGAGGCGTGAGCCTTTGGGGATGGCGTTGACCTGGCTGACAAGCTCGAGGCCGCGTCCCGGGCCGACGAGGCGCTCGAGCAGCTCGTCGAGGCGCTCGCCGGAGCCGTCCATGCCGGGTGGGACGATGCCGGCGGCGATGAGGGCCGCCTTGAGCAGACCGAGATAGTCCTTGGCGAAGTCGAACACCTCGGCGAGGGTGGTGACGTCGGCGGAGGCGCCGAGGTCGACGCTGGTGAGGCGGATGCGAGGCTCGTCGATGACGCGGAGGAAGGCTTCGACGGGTGGCCGCGGCGCGGCATCGCGTCCGCGGACGGCGAGGTCGATGGAGACGTTGAGGACGCGCGCACCCTCGGGGAAGTCCATGCCGAGGAAGAAGATGTCCGACCACCCGGAGTGGGTCAGGTCCATGCGGACGGGCGTGGTCTCGTGGAGGATGGGGTAGAGGCCGCCGTCGGAGGGGACGAGGAGGCCGGCGCGAAGACGGAGGGGCTGGTTCTCCGGGTGGCCGGCGCGGAACATCCACTGGTTGCCGCGCACGGAGCGCACCGAACGGCGCACCTGATCGGCCAGGGTCTGGAAGCCGAGGCGGTGGTAGGTCTCGGCGAGCGCGCTGGAGAGGGCATCGGACGGGCCGCCGCGAGATTGGGCCGCAAGGAAGACCTTGATGGCTTCTTCGAAGCGGCGATTGAGCAGGTGGGTGTAGCCGTCGTACGGGATGGCGCCGCGGTCGGGAAGCCCGGCGGTGCGCGGGAGGTAGAAGCGGTGGATGGCGTAGAGGAAGAAGAGGGCGCGGACGCGGTGGTAGAGGTTGTCGCTGGCGCGGCGGAAGCGCTCGAGGGTGGTGGCTTCGTCGAGCAGGAGGTCGACGGAGGCGCCGCTGGCGAAGAGTGACTCGAGAGACCGGTTTCGCTGCGCCGGTTCGGCGGCGGTGATGATGTCGACGAGGCGCGAGGCGACTCGGGTGGCGGTGGTCACCGCGCGAGCTCGCGCTGTGCGAGGAGGTCGAGGAGGCGCGTTAAGACTTCGTCGCGGTCGTCGCCGGCGAGGGCCAGGGCGAGCTGGGCGGTGAGCAGACCGTACTTGACGCCGACGTCGAAGCGACGGGCGCGATGCTCAAAGGCGAGATACTTCTCCCGTCCGGCGAGGGCCTGCAGTGCGCCGGACATCTGTGCTCCCGGCAGCGCGAGCTGCTGCTCGAGCAGCTCCATGACGGTCGGGGTGAGGACGTGCATGCCGAAGAAGCAGAGGTAGTGGCCGGCGCGCAGGCCGGGGACGACGAGGCGCAGCTCGGCCTCGGTGGGGGTGGGTTTCTCGACGACGGTCTCGACGGCGTAGAGGTTCTGGCGGCCGGGGATGCGCCGCCCACCGACGGCGCCATAGTAAGGAAGCAGGTGCTCGCGCGTGGGCTGGACGGCAGAGACGGCGCAGTCCTCGGTCTCGGCGACAGCGACGAGGCGCTGGGCGCAGGTGGCGTGGTCGGCACTGACGTAGAGGTGGTCGCCGACGAGGTGCAGGAAGGGCTCCCCGGCGGTGAAATCGCGCGCGCAGTGGACGGCGTGGCCGTAGCCGAGCGGCTCGGGTTGGGGGATGAAGCGGAGTCCGGAGGCGTGAGTGCCCGCCGCGCGCGAGTAGGACTCCTCATCCCCCGGGGCGGTGATGACGGCGAGCTCCTCGATTCCGGCGCCGAGGGCCTCCTCGACCAGAATGGCGAGGACCGACTTTTCGACGCCGTCGCGGTCGACGAGGGTCTGGACGGGGAGGGCGCGCTGGCGGCGGCCGGCGGCGGTGATGACGGCCTTGCGGACCTTCACGACGGGCGGCCGTTGTAGCAGACGAAGAGTAAGGTTTCGGCAGGATGGGTGTGCTGCGTCGGGCAGGGGCCGGCTTCCTGGTGGGGGCGCTGGCGGCAGGGTGCGGACTGGAGGCGGCGGCGCCGGCGAACGTCGAGGGGACGGTCCAGGCGCGGGTGTCGGCGACGGTGGCGGCGGTGGTGCGGACACAGGTCACGCCGACGCGGCCACTGGGGGCAACGACGGTGGCGGCGATCGGGAGTCCCTCGCCGGGCCCGGCGCTGAGTCCGGCGCCGAACACGGCGGGCATCGGCACGCCCCTGGTGACGGTGGCGGCAACGATTGGCGCCGGGACACCGGCAGCGACCGCGAGCGGGACGCCGAGCACGGCGACGCCGGTGCGGACGTCAACTCCGGGTGGAACGCCCGGCGCCGCGACGCCCACGCCACCGGGCGCGACGCTGGCGCTGGGGGCGACGGCGCCGGTGGGCGGGCTGGCGCTGACGATCAATCGCTACGAGTGGAATACGAACTGCCCGGCGGGGGGCGCGCGGGCGGGGACGGGGCGGAAGTTCGTAGTGCTGCAGGCGGTGGGGCGCAACGAGGGGGCAGGGGCGGCGAGTGCAACGGCCGCGCAGTGGTCGATAGATAGCGGGGCGGGGTCGGGGTTTCCGACGGGATCGAGCGTGCCGTGCCGGCCGGAGGGGGCGTCGTTCGAGGAGGCGTGCTACCGGAGCGGCGCGATCCCGGCGGGGGGACGGTGCGAGGGCTGGCTGTTGTTCGAAGTGCCGGAAGAGGTGAGCGTGCCGGGGGCGGTGGTCAGCGCGCGAGTGGTGGGGACCGGAGCAGAGGGGCGCTGGCGGCTGCCCACGTAGGGTGCGCCTCTACCCGAGCGCTTGCCTCACAGGAAGCGATGAGATGCCGCGCCGGTCGCCGCGCGACTTCCAGACAACCTCGGCGTCGACGGGGAGGGAGAGGGGTGGGACGCGGGTGGTGAACTCTCGTAGGGTGGTGGCAAGCTCGAGGCGGGCGAGTGGGGCGCCGAGGCAGAGGTGCACGCCGGCGCCGAAGGTCAGGTGGCGGGGGGCAGTAGGGGCCGCGAAACGATCGAGGCGGCAGGTTTCGGGTGCGTCGAAGACGGTGGGGTCGTGATTGGCGGAGCCGTAGGAGAGGGCAACGACGTCGCCACTTTTGACGGCCTGGCCATGGAGCTCGAGATCGCGGGTGGCGTTCCGACCGAAGATCTGGATGGGGGTGGCGTAGCGGAGGAACTCTTCCACGGCCGGCTGATGGAGATCAGGGGTCTCCGCCAACTGCGCGCGGGTCTGGGGGTGCTGCGCGAGGTAGTGGAGTGTGATGCTCATTGCATCGGCGGTAGTCTCGAAGCCGGCGCCGAACTGGAGCTGGCAGAAGGCGTGGACCTCTTTGTCGGTCAGGTGGTGTCCGTCGACCTCTGACTGGAGGAGGAGCGAGATGAAGTCGTCGGGGTGTGGGGAGCGCTTGCGCTGATCGACGAGGCGGACGATGTAGGCGTTCATCTCGTGGGTGGCGCGGAGGCCGTCGTCGGGGTGGCGGACGTCGAACATACGGCGCTGCCAATCGAGCCAGAGCGCGCCGTCTTCGCGCGGGAGGCCGGTGAAGGCGGCGAGGGCGCCGATGGAGAGGGGCTCGGCGTACGCCGAAACGAGGTCGACGGTCTCTCCACGAGCGAGGTGGGGAAGGAGGTCGTCGACGAGCCGGGAGGCGAGGGCCTCGACGCGCGGGCGGAGACGCTCGATACGTAACGGGGAGAAGACGGGGTTGACGAGGGCACGATAGCGGGAGTGGAGTGGTGGGTCGACCTCGAGTGGGAGCTGCGGCTCGGTGCGACGGGCGGCGGCGGGGATGGAGGTGACGCCGGGGACGGAGGAGGTGAAGGTGCGCCAGTCGCGGGCTGCCTCGCGCACGTCGCCGTAGCGGGTGAGCAGCCAGTAGCCGCCGTACTTCTCGCCGCGGGCGACGGGGCAGCGCTGGCGCAACTGGTCGTAGTGCGGATACGGGTCGCGCGCGAAGGCGGGGTCGTGGATGTCGAGGTCGGCGCTGTGAGATCCGGCCGCCGAACCGTCGGGTGCGGGCACTACCCGTTACCGACTAATCCGTCGGCTGGGGGTGGTGCGCGGCGTGCCGTAACGTGCTGGGGCGTGCTGATTGGTGCTAGATCGTGTCGAAATGTGCTGAATTGTGCCGGCGATTCGGGGCTGTTTCCAGATGGGGAGCGTGTTTCGAATGGCAAAAACGCCATGTGCCGGGATTCGCGAGGCGGAGTGGGCGCCGAGGCGGGGGAGGTGACCCGACACACCAGGTATTCAAGCACGTTTGGAACATGTGGTCAAGCCCTTGCGGACGTACGACCGGCGCGTCCGGCGGCGCGTACGTGCAGGCGGAGGTTCGGAAAGAACGATG
>DASTZM010000598.1:0-6664 GCA_035764305.1 Chloroflexota bacterium
CCGAAGGGACCGTGCGGGCCTACGTCGAGGCGATCGACACGGGCCGTCCCGAGCGTGCCTGGGAGCTGCTCGCCGCCAGCGCGCGCACCGACGTGACGCGCGAGGAGTTCATGCGCCGCGCCGCCACGTTTGCCCAGCGTCCGCCCGGCCGCGTCACCATCGAGAGCGTGACCGCCGAAGGCGATACCGCCTGGGTCGTCACCAGCCGCATCTTCGGCACCGGGCCGCCGCTGCCCATCACCCCCACCATCCGCACCACCGTGCGCCTGATTAAGGAGGCGGGTGAGTGGCGCATCGAGGTGCCGCCCGATCCCTTCCTGATCAGCAGCGGGCCGGAGTCACTGCCATGACGCTCGTGCGTCGCGTCTACCTCTACGTCGTCACCGCCGCGGGACTGCTCGCCATCGCGGCCGGCGTCACCAACCTCGGCGAGGCGCTCGTCCTGGCCATCACCGCCGGCGGCGAGCGGCTGCTCCTGGCCGGCGTGCGCAGTCGGGTCGCACTCGGCGGCGCCGCCGCACTCGTCGGTCTCCCCGTCTGGCTGCTGCACTGGACCTGGATCCGCCGTGCCCTCCGGGAGACGCCCGACGAGCGCGCCGCCGTGCTGCGCCGCCTCTATCTCTATGGCGTCCTGGCCGTCACCGCCGCCGTCGCCTGGATCTCCCTCGCCGGCGCGCTGGACGGCTCCCTCCGGCTCGCCGTCGCCGGCTCCGCCGCGTCCTCTCCCACCCGCGCCCTGCTCCCGGTACCCCTGCTGCTCGTTGCCGCCGGCCTCTGGTGGTACCACCGGCGCGCCGTCCTGCTCGACCGCGCCGCGGCCGGAGAGACCGGCGCTGGCGCCACCCTGCGCCGCTGGTACCGCTACGGGCTGAGCTTCGTCTCGCTGCTCACGCTGCTCGTCGGCGCCTCGCTGCTCGTGCGACTCCTGTGGCACCTCGTCCTCGCGCCCGACGGCGGCTCGCCACTCAGCAATGGGGCCCTCGGCGTCGCGGCCCAGAGCGCGTCCATCCTCGCCGCGCTCGCCATCTGGCTGCTCCACTGGTCGGGCTGGTCGATCGTTACGTCGCGCGGGCGGCCCGACCTTGAAGCCGCCGACGCGGCTTCGACGCTGCGCCCCGTCTACCTCTTCCTCGCACTCGCCTTCTCCGTCGTGGTGACGCTCGTCGGCACGTGGCAGATCGTCTACTACGCCCTCGGCCGCGCGCTCGGGGAAGCGACGCCGGGCGGCGTCGGCGGCGACCTGTGGCTCGCGCTCTCCGGACCGGCCAGCCTCGTGCTCGCCTACGGCGCCAGCTGGGCCTTCCACCGCCGCGCGCTCGAGCAGCAGGCGCTGGTACAAGAGGAGCTGCCCCGCCAGGCCGGCGTCCGGCGCCTCTACCAGTACCTGCTCTGTCTCGTCTCCCTGGCGGTACTCGCCGCCGGCACGGGCGGGCTGCTGTGGACCCTGGCCGACCTCGTGACCGGTGCGCCCCAGGCGAGCGCGACGCCTGGGTGGTGGCGCGACCGCATCAGCCTCTTCGCCTCCATCGCGCTCGTCGGTCTCCCCGTCTGGCTGCTGCACTGGCGGGGCGCTACCGCGGCCCGGCCGGCGATCGGCGAGGTGCGCTCGCTCGCCCGCCGTCTGTACGTCTACGCCGCCCTTCTCGCCGGCGTCCTCGCGCTGCTCGCGTCGGGTGTCGCCGCCGTGAAGCAGGTCCTGGACCTCGCGCTCGGCGAGGCGGCCACCGCCGGCGCCGTGACCAACCTGGCGCGCGCCCTCTCGGTCGCCGCCGTCGCCGCCTTCGTCGTCGCCTACCACCAGCTCGTGCTGCGCCGCGACTCGCGAGTCGAGGCGCAGCAGGTGCCGCAGGCGCCGGAGGCGCACCAGGCACGGCCGGTCCCCATCCGGGCTTTCCCCGATGCGTCCGCCCGCGCGGGCGCGTAGCGTCTGGCCAGGAGGTCCGCGCCAATGGGCCCGTCCGCGCTGCGTCAGTCGCTCGTCGTCATCTGTTTTCTGTTAATCGCCGGCGTAGTGATGTACCCGTACCTGCGCGACTCGATCCGTGACCTGCCGCTCGTCGTCGTCGCCCTTCTGGGCGCGCTCGTGGTCCACGCCTACGCCCGCCTGCGGGTCCGCCCTTAGGTCTGCCCGTGGCCACGCTCGCGCCGCCGGCGCCCCCGTCCACCCCGCCGCTCGCCGGCGAGCCGCCGTACCCGCGCCACCGCGAGGCCGATGTCGCGCTGGCCGACGGTGCCACCGTGCACGTGCGTCCCGTCCATCCCGGGGACGTCGCGCGCCTGACCGAGTTCTACCGGCACTGGTCGCTCGAGTCGCTCGTACTGCGCTTCTTTTCGGCCGGCATCGACGTGGAGCGCCTCGCCGAGCGCTTCTGCCAGGTCGACTACCGAGACGAGTTCGGCCTGGTCGCCACCACGGGCCCCGACGAGCGCGTGGTGGGTCACGCCAGCTACTCGCGCGCCACGCCCGTCTACGCCGAGGTGGCCTTCGGCGTCGCCGACGACTTCCAGGGCCGCGGCCTGTGCACGCTCCTGCTGGTCCACCTCGCCGAGGCGGCGGCCGCCAACGGCATCGCCGTCTTCGAGGCCGAGGTGCTGCCGCACAACCACCGCATGGTGGGCGTGCTGCGCGACTCGGGATTCCCCATCCACGTCAGCTCCGCCCCCGATTCGCTGCGCATCACGCTGCCCACGTCGATCGGCACGGCGGCGGCGGAGCGCTTCGAGGACCGCGAGCGCCTGGCCGCCGTCGCGGCGCTCAAGGCGTTCCTCGAGCCCCGCGGCGTCGCCGTGATCGGCGCGTCGCGCACCCGCGGCACGGTGGGCGGCGAGCTGTTCCACAACCTGCTCGAGTACGCCTTCGCCGGCCCCGTTTACCCGGTCAATCCGTCCGCCGCCGTCGTGCAGTGCGTCCCCGCCTACGCCGGCGTGGAAGACATCCCCGGCCCGGTTGACCTGGCGGTGATCGCCGTGCCCGCGGCGCGCGTCGCGGCCGTGGCGGAGCAGTGCGGGCGCAAGGGCGTGCGCGCGCTGGTCGTCATCTCCGCCGGTTTCGGTGAGAGCGGCGCCGAGGGCCGCGCGCGGCAGCAGGCGCTGCTCGCCGTCTGCCGGCGCTACGGCATGCGCGTCATCGGTCCCAACTGCATCGGCATCGTCAACGCCGACCCCGAGGTCCGCCTCAACGCGATGTTCGGCCCCCTCCTGCCCACCCCGGGCACGGTGGCCTTTTCGTCGCAGAGCGGCGCGCTCGGCCTGGCCGCGATGGAGTACGCCGCGCAGCTGGGAATCGGCATCTCCAGTTTCGTCTCAGTGGGCAATAAGGCCGACGTCTCGGGCAACGACCTGCTCGGCTACTGGGAGGCCGACCCCCGCACCAAGGTCATCCTGCTCTACCTCGAGTCGTTCGGCAACCCGCGCAAGTTCAGCCGCATCGCGCGCCGCGTGGGGCGCGAGAAGCCCATCGTCGTCGTGAAAAGCGGTCGGTCGGCGGCCGGTGCCCGCGCCACCTCCTCGCACACCGGCGCGCTGCTCGCCGCGTCCGACGTCACGGTGGACGCGCTCTTCCGCCAGGCCGGCGTCATCCGCACCGACACGCTCGCCGAGTTCTTCGACGTCGCCAGCTTGCTGGCCAACCAGCCCCTCCCCGCGGGGCGGCGCGTCGCCATCGTCACCAATGGCGGCGGGCCGGGGATCCTGTGCGCGGACGCGTGCGAGGGTGAGGCGCTCTCGGTGCCCGAGCTGTCGGGCGAAACGCAGGCCGCGCTGCGCCGCTTCTTGCCCCCCGAAGCGGGCGTGCTCAATCCGGTGGACATGATCGCGTCCGCGTCGGCGGATGACTACCGGCGCGCCCTCGAGATCGTCGCCGCCGATCCGGCGATCGACGGCGTGATCGCCATCTTCTTGCGCCCGCTGACGACGCGCGCCGAGGACGTCGCCGACGCGGTGCTCGCCGCCGTGCGGGACGGCAGTGCCGGCAAACCCGTGCTGGGCGTGTTCATGGCATCGCCGCAGGCGCGCGCCCGGCTGACCACGCCCGACGTCACCATCCCCACGTACGACTTCCCCGAGCCGGCGGCGCGCGCGCTGGCGCACGCCGTGCACTACGCCGAGTGGCGCCGCGCACCGCTCGCCCCACCGTACGAGCTCGAAGGCGCGCGGCGCGACGAGGCGGCCGCGCTCATCGCCGCCGCGCTCGGCCGGCTGGGCGAGACCGGCGGCTGGCTCGACCCGGAGGAGGTCGCGCTCGTCTTCTCGTGCTACGGCGTCCCACTCGTCGAGCAGTCCCTCGCCGCCTCGCCTGAAGACGCGGGCGCCGCGGCCCGCGCGGTCGACGGCCCCGTGGCGCTCAAGGCGGTCGTGCCCGGCATGGTGCACAAGACCGAAGCCGGTGCAGTGCGACTCAATCTGCACGGCGCAGCCGAGGTCGAAGCCGCCGCCGCCGACATGGCGCGGCGTCTGGCCCGACTCCCCGCCGGCGACGCGGGACCGCCCGCCGCGCCCCGCTTCCTCGTCCAGCCCATGGTGCCCGAGGGAGTCGAGATGATCGCCGGCATCGTGCACGATCCGCACTTCGGCCCGGTCGTTGCCTGCGGCGCCGGTGGCGTCATGGTCGAGGTCTTGCGTGACGTCTCGGTGCGCCTCGCGCCGCTGACGCGCGACGACGCCCGGGCGATGGTGCGCGAACTGAAGAGTCACGCCCTGCTCGCGGGACACCGCGGCAAGCCGCCGGCCGACGTCGCGGCCCTCGAGGACGTGCTGCTGCGCGTCGGCGCGCTCGCCGAGGACCTGCCGCAGATCGCCGAGCTGGACTGCAACCCCGTCGTCGTCCACGAGCGCGGCGCCGTCGTCGTCGACGCCCGCGTGCGCATCGCCCCCGCCGACCCACCCCGCCCGCTCGGCGCGCGCCGCTGAGCCATCAGTCCCCGCGACCGCGACGCATCCCTGAGAGTCCACGCGCACCACAGGAGGTCCCGCCACCATGCCCGAACTGCCCGCGCTGCTCGGCTTCATGGCCGCGGCCTACGTCGTCGCCACGCTCGTGGTGATGACCGGCTTTGGCCTCTCCACCTCGCTGACGCCCCTCTTCGCGCTCGTCTATCCCACCCAGATCGCCGTCATGCTCGTGGCGGTCGTCCACTTCCTGAACAACGTCTTCCGCGTCGGCCTCTTCCGCAAGCACGTCGACCTCGCCCTGATCCGCCGCTTCGGCTTCCTTTCTATTGCCGGCGCGCTCGCCGGCTCGCTCGCGCAAGGTTGGATCCAGGGCGACTGGCTCAAGCTGCTGCTTGGTGTCTCACTACTCGTCCTCGGCAGCATCGAGGCGCTTCCTGGACTCTCGGGATGGCGCTTCTCGCGGCGCTTTGACCAGGCCGGCGGGCTGCTCTCGGGCCTGCTCGGCGGACTGCTCGGCAACCAGGGCGCGGTCCGCAGCGCCTACCTCGTGAACTACGACATCCCCAAGGAGTCGTTCGTCGCCACCGCCACGCTGATCGCCATCTTCATCGACGCCACGCGCCTCCCCGTCTACCTCTGGCTGCACGGCCCCGCCATCTCGACGCAGGCCGTGACACTCGCCGGCGTGACGCTCGCCGCCTGGGCCGGGACGTACACCGGCAAGCGGCTGGTGACGCGCATCAGCCAGCGGGCCTTCAAGCGCTCCGTCAGCCTGATGGTGGTGGCCTTCGGCTTCCTCATGCTGGGGCAGGGCGCCTACGCCACGCTGGGTGTCACCGGCGCCGCCGCCGTGCTCGCCGCCGCCGGCACGCTGCTGGCGCTCGCCGCGGCGCGCACGCGCCGGCCGCTCCGATCCCCTTCGTCCGTCCAGCCCCTCCCCGCGGCGACCGCGTGAGGCCCGCATGAGCGCGCCGGCGAGTGAGCCCCCGATGACTCCCCGCGAACGCGTCGCCGCTGCGCTCAGCTTCCACGAGCCCGACCGGGTGCCGGTCGACTGCTCCGGCATGCGCTCGACCGGCATCGCCGCCGTCGCCTACGGCAGGCTCAAGGCGCATCTCGGGCTGGCCGGCGAGCCTCCCCACGTCTACGACGTCGGCCAGATGCTGGCCGAGATCGAGGAGCCCGTGCGCCAGCGCTTCCAGTTCGACATCGTGCCGCTCGAGTCCTGGCGCACCACCTGGCGCACCCGAGAGAGCGTCGGCCGCTGGCTGCCCCGCCGGTTCTGGGACGGGCAGCCACTCGCCTTCCCCGCCGACCTGCCGCTCGAGGTGGACGCGAGCGAAGGCTGGTTCCTCACCGACGCCGGCGGGCGCCGCACGAGTCGCATGCCACCCGGCGGGTTGTACTTCGACGCGCTCGAGTCCAAGCTGCCCCCGCCCGCGGACGAGCTGCCGATGCCGCCGCTCGAGACCGTCCGCTGGCAGCGCACCATCCCCGACGAGGAGCTGGACTGGCTGCGCGCGCGCGCCCGGTGGGTGCACGAGGAGACGCCGTACGCCATGCTCGGCGCCGGCTACGGCCACGCCTTCTCCGCCGGCTTCGGCGGCATCCCCTGGGTGGACTGGATGTGCCTCCTTGCCGCCGAGCCGGACTACTGCCGCGACGGTCTGCTCATGGCCGCCGACGCCGCCGTCGAGCGGCTGAAGCTGGTCGAGCAGGCTGTGGGCGAGTACGTCGCCGCCTGGATGGTCGCCGCCGACGACATGGGCACCCA
>DASTZM010000599.1:0-3648 GCA_035764305.1 Chloroflexota bacterium
CGACCACCGGTTCGTTCAGGGCTGGGAGTTTGGTGTACCGGAGCTGCCAGGTGCGCGCGAGCGGATCGCAAAGGCACGTCGTGTTGCGAATCCGGGCTGCTATGCGATCGCCACCATCCTCGCGCTCGCGCCGCTCGTCACCGCCGGGCTAGTCGAGACCGAGGGCATCGTCGCCGACGCCAAGAGCGGAATCTCCGGCGCCGGCCGAGGCGGCGGCGGCGGATACGGCTTCTCCGACACCAACGAGGACGTGGTGCCCTACGGCTTGACGCGCCACACCCACGTGCCCGAGATCAAGGAGGCGCTGACCCGCCTCACGCCCGACCGGAAGAAGGTCACGCTGGCCTTTACGCCCCACCTGATGCCGATGACGCGCGGCCTGATGTCCACCTGCTACGCGCGTCCCGCGACGTCCGTCACGACCGAAGCGGTGCTCGACGCCGCGCGATCCTTCTATGAAGGCGCCCCCTTCGTCCGCGTCGTCCCGCACTCGGACGACCTGCCGGGCGGCGGTGGTCCACACACCAAATGGGCGACCGGCTCGAACTTCGTGTTCCTGTCCTACGTCGTCAATCCCGACACGGGCCTGGTCGTCGCGATGGCCGCCGAAGACAACCTCGGCAAGGGCGCCGCCGGCCAGGCCATCCAGAACGCCAACCTCATGACCGGCCAGGAGGAGACCGCCGGCCTCGCCGGCCTCCCTCTGGTGCCTTAGAGGGCGGTCCGGGGGCGCCGGGCAGGGACCCCTACAGGTCCCGTCTGGAGAACAGCCACACCGCCACACCCAGCGCCGCCGCCGTATACGCCACCCCATACAGCCCCATCCACACGCTCGGCGGGTGCACCACCCCGAACGGCCCGATCGACACGTTGATCCCCAGCGCCGGGAGCGGGTTCGGCGGCTGCACCACGTACGCTGCCATCTTCCACAGCGCGTCGCTCGGCAGCACGATGCTCCCGTACACGCCGATCTTGACCATGGTCTCGATCTCGGCCGCCACCCCGACCTGCTCGACCAGCCCCGCCACGTTCGCCACCACGTACAGGATGAACATCGCGATCCCGGTCGCGATGGCCGGCAGCACCGAACTCCCCACCAGCGTGACCGAATAGAGCAGCGTCGCCTTCGCCACCAGCAGCACAATCCCCACCGGCAGCGCGCGCGAGAAGTATCCCGACTGGAGGTACACGATCAGCGCCGTCGCCAGACTGGTCACCGTGACGTAGATCGCCAGCATCGCCGCCCCGCCCAGCCACTTCCCCACCACCACCTCCCACCGCGCCAGCGGCTTGGGAACGATGCTGTGCAGCGTCCCCTGGTCCACCTCCTGCGCGATCGTGCCCGCAGCCATGAAGATCGCCAGGAGCCCGGCGATGTTCGAGACCGCGAACAGGCCCGCCAGGAAGAGCTCTCCGATCGCCAGCACGCTCAGGTCCTGCCCGATCTGCGCCCCGGCGCGCGCCAGGCCGCGCGGCACCGACTCGTGCAGCTCCCGCACCGCTACACCCGTACCCCAGCTGTACAGCGCCAGGAACCCCAGTGTCAGCGCGATCGCGCCGTACAGCGCCTTGCGCCGCACCGCCTCCCGGAACGTCAGCCGCGCGATGCGCAGCGTGTTCACGCGCTAGACCTCGCGCGTCTCGACCACGTCTACGAACAGATCCTCCAGCGTCGTGTGGCGCGGCACCAGCGCGTGCAGCCGTGCGCCGTCGCGTACCAGCGAATCCGCGATGCGCGCGCTGTCCGCCGCCTCACGCACGGCATAGCGCAGCGTCAGCACGCCGTTCTGCGCTTCGCCATTGGTCCCCAGCGCCGGCGCCGCGCTCTCGGTGGTCTGCCGCGTGACTCTCGCCCACTCGCGGTCGAGCGCCGCCAGCGCCGCGTCGGACGCCCCCTCGACGCGCACTTCCACTTCCATGGTGCCCGCCACTAGCTCGGCCATCTGTCCCTGGCGTACGACGCGCCCGCGGTCGATGATCGCGACCCGATCGCAGACCATCTCCACCTCCGACAGGAGGTGGGAGTTGAGAAAGACCGCCACGCCCCGGCTGCGCAGCGTGCGGATCAGGTCACGCACGTCGCGCCGCCCGATGGGGTCGAGCGCGGAGGTCGGCTCGTCCAGGATCACCAGCTTAGGGTCCGCGATCAGCGCCTGCCCGATCCCGATCCGCTGCAGCATCCCCTTGGAAAAGGTCCGCAACGCGTCGTGCGCGCGCGCCTCCAGCCCCACCAGCGCCAGCGCCTCGGCGATGCGGCCTGGCCGCTCGCGCGGCGGGATACCGTACAGCGACGCGTGCAGGTCCAGAAACTCTTCGGCCCTTAGCCACTCGTGGAAGCGGAACTGCTCCGGCAGGAAGCCCAGGAAGCGCCGCGCCGCCGCGTCCCCCAACGGCCGGCCGAACAGCCGCCCCACTCCGCTGGTTGGCTTGACCAGCCCTACCAGCATCTTCACCGTCGTCGACTTCCCCGCGCCGTTTGGCCCAAGGAAGCCGAACACCTCTCCCTCGGGCACGGCGAGGGAGAGGTTGGCCACCGCGATGCGCTGACCGTATTCCTTGCGGAGCGCGTTCGTCTCGACCACCAGCCGGCCGGCGGGCGCGGTCATCCGATCATCGACCCAAACGCCCGACCGATCGACCCGGGCAGCGGAACGGTTAGCGGGCCGGCTGGAGCGACCGCGCCGCCGCGAGCAGCTCCGTCTCCGAGACCGAGCCTGCCAGCACGTTGAGGACGGAGTCCTTCTGCCAGACCAGCACTGGACCGGGCGCCTCGCCGACGACGAGCGTGCCCGTCACACCGTCCACCGGCACCTGCGTGGCCGTGCCCCGGGTCACCGGGATGGGCAGCGTCGTCTTCCAGTCCTGGATCGCCAGGAGCTGGTTGGCCAGCTGGGGCGGCACCGCGCCCGACTTGAGCGCCAGGTCGCGCAACTTGTCCACGTTCACCGCCGGCGGCATGTCGAGCGAAGGGGTCTTCATCTGGACGAAGAACAGCGACGGACCCGCCGCGGGCTTCGTCGCCGCGGCCCTAACGCCGCTGGCCGACGCGTCGGTGATAGGCGGTGCGCCGTAGAGCAGCGCCGCCGCCGCGGGAACGCTGCCACGGACCGTGACGCCGTTCAGGTTGCGCAGCTCCGCGAGCAGCGCGGTATCCCTGACCCCGTACGCCTGCGCCTCGTTGACGAGCTTCTGCCCGTCGTACGTGAAGCTGAAGCTCTCCGCCTCGGACACATACACCAGCCGAGAGCTGGCGAGCTGACCGGGCAGCGCGGTGGGCGCGCGCAGCTGTACCCCCGTCGTGCGCGACGCCTCGGCGACGCTCGCGGCGCGGATCCGCGGCTCGGTCGGCCCCTGGTACTTGCCCAGCTTGGAGAGGTCGTCGAAGCGCCCCACCGGGATGGTGCGCAGCACCGCGGGATCGAGCTTCACGGGCTGGACGCGCTGCACGCGCAGCGACTCCACCACGCCCTGTGCGAAGGACTGCACCGCCGGCTGCGTGAAGCTCACCGCCAGAAGCGCCGCCGCCGCGAGCGCCCCACCGGCCAGCGGCAGGGGCCGGATCGGTCCGAGCGACGGCAGCGAGCCGACGAAGGCGCCGGCGCGCTGCCACCACCCCGCGCCGCGCGCCGGCTGCGTTCTGGCGCGCGC
>DASTZM010000600.1:0-6096 GCA_035764305.1 Chloroflexota bacterium
CTCTGACCTGTTCCTCGAACGCTCGGGCTGGGCTGGACCCGGCCGGAACGGGCGCCCCGAGCCCCCGGGCGGCTTCCCTCTCGAGCCGGATGTCTCGCGCCGTTCCGGGCCTCGCCTCGAGGGCATTCAGTCTCTCCTCCAGCTCGCGGACGCGCGCATGCAACGCCCGGATCAGCTCAAGCTCGGGATCGGGCAGGCTGACCTGCCCGCGCTGCTCGTTGACGACGCGCCGACGCTCGCCGGTCTCCGGGTCGCGCTCGGCGACGACGCGCCCCGGCACGCCGACCACCGTCGTGTGCGCGGGCACGTCGCGCATCACGACTGAGCCAGCGCCGATGTAGGCGCCCTCGCCGACAGTGATTGCGCCAAGGATCTTGGCGCCGGCACCCACCGTGACGCCGTTCAGAAGCGTCGGGTGGCGCTTGGCGCCCCGGAGACTGGGAACGTCGTGCGTGTGCACGATGGCGAGCGACACGCCCTGGTAGAGCATGCAGTCGTCGCCGATCTCCGCGGTCTCGCCGATCACGACACCCATCCCGTGGTCGATCATGAACCGCCGGCCGATTCGCGCGCCCGGATGGATCTCGATTCCGGTCACGAAGCGGTTCACATGCGACAGCAGGCGCGGGACGACCGGGACACCGGCGCGGTAGAGGGCATGTGCGATGCGATGCAGCCATATGGCGTGCAGGCCGGGATAGGCAAGCACTACCTCGACGACGTTCTTCGCCGCCGGATCGCGGTCAAAAACCGCTTGGAGATCCTCGCGGAAGATCCCGAGCGCGCGCGTCAGCAAGAAGCTCTCTCCTGTTCCGAAGGCGCGCCGGTTCCTCGCCTAGCCCTCGGCGCGCTTGACAGTGATTATGGCGTGTGCCGCAACTGCCTCGCCGCGTCCAACTGCGTCGAGCCCCTCGTTGGTCTTGGCCTTCACGTTCACGGCGGCGGCGGCCAGGCCGAGCGCGCCGGCCAGCCGCGCACGCATCGCACCAACGTGCGGAGACAACCTGGGGCGCTCGCAGACCACCGTCGAGTCGACGTTGATCGGCGTCCAACCGGCGGCCTGGGCGAGTGCACGCGCCTCAGCCAGCAGGGAGATGCTATCCGCGCCGGCGTAACGCGCGTCGGTGGGCGGGAAGTGCCTCCCGATATCCGGAAGGCCGCATGCGCCGAAGAGCGCGTCGATCACGGCGTGCGTGAGCGCGTCGGCATCGGAGTGTCCGTCCAGCCCCCTCTCGAAGGGAACCTCGACTCCGCCCAGAACGAGGCGGCGACCCTGGACCAGCCGGTGGATGTCGTACCCGGTCCCGGCGCGCACGTCGTCGGTCATGTCGGTGACGCCGCGCCTCGCCGGCGCAGGATCTCTTCGACCAGCGGCAGGTCGGATGGATACGTCAGCTTGACGTTGTCTTGCTCGCCTTCGACGGCAGCGACACGCCTTCCCATAGCCTCGACGAGCGACGCGTCGTCGGTGAACCTCGCGGCATGTGCGCCGGCCGCCTCGAACGCCTCGCGCAGCACGTGTGAGGCAAAGACCTGCGGTGTCTGGGCAGCCCAGAGCTGCGTGCGATCGACCGTCTCGACGACGATCTGCGCATCTCCCTGCGAGCGTACGCGCTTGATCGTGTCTCGCACCGGAACGACCGGGATCGCGGCGCCATGGAGGCGTGCGGCCCTCACCCCGCGTGCGATCAGAGCGCCAGCGACGAGGGGGCGCGCGGCGTCGTGGACGAGCAGCCATTCGCACGACTCAAGTGCTGCCAGCCCCGCGCGGACCGACTCCTGCCGCGAGTCCCCACCGGCGACGACGGGCCCCACTTTTCGCCACCGCGAGTCGCGCACCAGCGAACGCATCCTGTCGAGGCTGGCGGCGGAGACGACGAGGCAGATGACGTCGATCTCCGGCGCGCGCTCGAACGCTTCGACAGAGTAGGCGATAAGAGGCCGATCGAGTAGGGGCAAGAACGCTTTCTCCACCCCACCCATCCGCCGCCCGCCGCCCGCGCCGACGACGATAACGCCGGTTGTGCCGCTCACCGACCCGAGTGTAGGCGACCTGCGCGGGCCTACTCAGTGTCCTCGTCGTCGAGCAGCGCCTCATCGATCAGCGCCTGGAGTGCCCCGACGGACCGTGGAGTCGGCGACGCGTCCGATCGCACGCGCGCCGCGCTGCGCGCCGGACGCTCGGGTGCGGGTCCCAACGCAACGTCGAACGCCTGGGCAATGGTTGCTGCGCCATGCAGCTGCAACCCACCGTAGGTCGCCCCTTCGCTAGCGACAAGCCGCCGGTAGTCGCCCGCAGGGACGATGGCGCGCTGAAAGCCGAGTCGCGCCGCCTCTCCCAGGCGCCGCTCGATCTGGCTCACGACGCGCAGCTCACCCGCAAGACCAACCTCCCCCACCGCGACCAAACCTGGATCGATCGGGACGTCGCGTGCGCTCGAGCCGATTGCGAGCGCGACACCCAGGTCCACGGCCGGCTCGGGGATCTTTAGTCCGGCGACGACGTTGACGTAGACGTCCTGCGACCCGAGTGGTAGGCCGAGTCTCTTGCCGAGCACCGCGGTAAGCAGCGCGAGGCGGTTGTGGTCGATGCCCACCGCGGTGCGGCGCGGCGCGCCAAACGCCGTCCCTGCGACGAGCGCCTGTACCTCGACGAGCAGTGCGCGCGTCCCCTCCAATGGGACCGTCACAGCGGAGCCCGAGCTGCTTGACGCGCGCTCCGATAGGAACGCGGCGGACGGGTTGGGCACCTCGCGCATACCGCCCTGCTCCATCTCGAAGACACCCACCTCATTGGTCGACCCGAAGCGATTCTTCGCCGCGCGGAGCAGGCGGTAGGAGTAGAACCGCTCGCCTTCCAGATAGAGCACGCAGTCCACGATGTGCTCGAGCACGCGCGGGCCCGCAATGTTGCCTTCCTTTGTAACGTGTCCCACCAGGAAGATTGGGAGCTCGCGCGCCTTGGCGACGTTCATGAGGCGAAGCGTGCATTCGCGCAGCTGCGCGACGTTACCCGGGGACGACGCGACGTCCTCGACGTACGCCGTCTGAATCGAGTCGACGATCATCAGCGACGGGTTGAGGCGATCGACGCTGGCCAGGACGCTGTCCAGGCTCGTCTCCGACAGCACGAAGAGCGAGTCGGAAAGCGATCCGAGCCGCTCGGCTCGCAGGCGCACCTGTCGGGCCGACTCCTCCCCACTGACGTACAGCACACTGCTCCCACCCGACGCGACGTGCGCCGCGGCCTGCAGCAGCAGGGTTGACTTGCCGATTCCGGGATCACCTCCGATGAGTACGAGCGAGCCGGGCACGATCCCGCCGCCCAGGACACGATCGAGCTCGCCCATGCCCGACGGAACGCGCAGGGAGTCCTGAAGCGAGACGTCCACCAGACGCTCGGGGATGCCCGTCCCAGCGCGGCCGCGCGTATCGGTGGGGTGTCCCGCGGCCACGGCGCGCGCGGTGGCGGAGAGCCGCGCATCCTCGACGTAGCTGTTCCAGGCGCCGCACTCGGGGCAGCGGCCGAGCCACTTCGCCGACTCGGCGCCACAGTCCTGGCAGTTGAAGACGACCCTGGTCTTGGGCATTGGAATGGATGTTCTAAGTATCGCGCATGAAAAACGCCGGTGCGACGACCGGCGTTCTCATGGGCTTGAGTACCTGCTCGGCTGCTAGGTGGCAGAGCCCGCCAGCTCGGGCTCCTTCTTCTCCTCGACCTCGGGCGCCGGCGGCGGTGCCGTGGTCTCGATCTTCAGCTCGTCGCCCTCGCGTGCCACCGAAACGGCGCCGCCCGTCTTGAGCGCTCCGCTGAGCAGACGCTCCGCAAGCTCGTCCTCGAGCGACTGCTGGATGACGCGACGCAGGGGGCGCGCGCCGAAGTCCGGGTCATAGCCCTTGTCGACGAGCCACTCCTTTGCCTCGCGCGTGATCTCGAAGGTGATCTGCTGGTCCTTCAGCTGCTTCTCGACGCGCTTCAGCTCGATGTCCACGATGGACAGGACGTCGGGCTTGGACAGCGCCTTGAAGACGACCACCAGGTCGACGCGGTTGAGGAACTCCGGCCGGAACACGTTCTTGACCTCGGTCATGACGCGCTCCCGCATGCGCTCGTACTGCTGCTGCTCGGAGCGTTCGTCGCCCGAATCCTTGCGGAACCCGATCTGCGACTCGCGCTTGATTAGCGTCGCGCCGACGTTGCCGGACATGATGATGATCGTGTTGCGGAAGTCGACGGTGCGTCCCTTGGCGTCAGTCAGGCGCCCGTCCTCCATGATCTGGAGAAGGATGTTGAAGACCTCAGGGTGCGCCTTCTCGATCTCATCGAGCAGGATCACGGCGTAGCTGCGCCGGCGGACCGCCTCGGTGAGCTGACCACCCTCCTCGTACCCGACGTAGCCCGGAGGCGCTCCGGTCAGACGCGCGACCGAGTGGCGCTCCATGTACTCCGACATGTCGAGCCGGATCATGGCGTCTTCTGAGCCGAACATGAACTCGGCCAGCTTCTTGGAGAGGTGTGTCTTCCCCACGCCGGTGGGGCCAAGGAAGATGAACGAGCCGATGGGACGCTTGGGGTCCTTCATGCCAGCGCGTGCGCGTCGGACCGCGCGCGCCACCGCCCTGACCGCTTCCTCCTGGCTGACGACGTGCTGGTGGAGATTCTCCTCCATCTGCAGCAGGCGCTCGGACTCCTCCTGAGCGATACGCATGACCGGGATACCGGTCCACATTGACACGACCTGCGCGATGTCCTCCTCGGTCACCTGCGGTCGCACGACATCGTCTGACTTGTGCCAGCCCGACTCGAGACGCTGAATCTTCTCGCGCACCTTGGACTCGGAGTCGCGCAGCGAGGCGGCGCTCTCGTAGTTCTGCCCTTCGATCGCCGCTTCCTTGTCCTTGATGACCTGGTCGAGCTCGCGCATCGCCTCCTTGAGGCTGTTAGGGGCAGTGGCGCGCTGAATGCGGACTCGGGAGCCGGCCTCGTCGACGAGGTCAATCGCCTTGTCCGGCAGGAAGCGGTCGGTGACGTAGCGGCTGGCCATCTCCGCCGCCGCAACGAGGGCGTCGTCGGTGATGGTGACCTTGTGGTGGTCTTCGTAGTTCTTGCGGATGCCCTTCAGGATCTCGATCGACTCTTCGACCGTCGCCTCGCGGACCATGACGGGCTGGAAGCGCCGCTCCAGCGCCGCATCGCGCTCGATGTACTTGCGGTACTCGTCGAGCGTGGTCGCGCCGATCACCTGCAGCTCGCCGCGAGAGAGCGACGGCTTGAGGATGTTGGCCGCATCGACGGCACCCTCGGCCGCGCCCGCGCCGACAAGCGTGTGCAGCTCGTCGATGAACATGACGCAGTCGCCGGAGGAGCGGATCTCCTCGACAACCTTCTTCAGGCGCTCCTCGAACTCGCCGCGGTACTTGGTCCCCGCCACGAGTGAGCCGATGTCCAGCGTCACGAGCCGCTTGCCAACGAGGGTTTCGGGCACGTCGCCGGCGACGATGCGCTGGGCGAGCCCCTCGGCGATGGCGGTCTTGCCCACGCCGGGCTCGCCGATCAGCGCCGGGTTGTTCTTCGTGCGCCGCGAGAGGATCTGGATGACCCGCTCGATCTCGGTCTCGCGACCGACGATTGGGTCCAGCTTGCCGGCGCGCGCCGCCGCGGTGAGATCCATCCCCATCTGGTCGATGGTGGGGGTCTTGGTCTGGTGCTTGCCCTCGCCCTGCTGGCCGGCGCCCGACTGGCTGACCACGGCGATGACCTGGGTGCGCACCTTTTCGAGGTTGACGCCCAGGCTCTCCAGGACGCCGGCGGCGATGCCCTCGCCCTCGCGGACCAGCCCGAGCAGGAGATGCTCGGTGCCGATGTAGTTGTGGTTGAAGCGCTGGGCTTCCTCTTGCGCGAGAACGAGCACTTTCTTCGCTCGCTCCGTGAACTTGTCGAACCGGTCGCTCATGAACGCTCCTTGGGAAAGAGGGAGGCCCCGCCCCCCATTCCCAAGTATAAGGGCGAACTCCTAGGGAACCTAGGGCTGCGGCGCCTCGGCGTTCCCTTGTGATTCGACCTCAGCGGCGGGCTCAGTCTCGGCCGCTGCGGCT
>DASTZM010000601.1:0-4542 GCA_035764305.1 Chloroflexota bacterium
TCACCATATTCTTAAGGTGTACCTTGCTCCAACTGGGAGAGTTGCTCCTCCAGGCGGCGCAGCTCCTCACCGAAGCGCGCAAAGTCGCCACCCCGCAGCGCGTCGAGGGCGCGCTGGTAGGTCTCTCGCGCGGCACGGGCGGCTTCGGAGACGCCGGCCGGGACGCGTGGCACGGTTGGGGTCGAGGCCGCAGGGGCCGGCGCAGCGGGGGCGCCGATCGCCTCCGGCCCGAGCAGGCGGGACAGCGCGTCTTCGAGCGTTGGCTCCATGACCACGCGGTTGCCGGTGGAGAGGATGATCCGCTTGAGCTCCGGGAGTCGGTTAATTGTCGCCGCGGTCTGCTCAGCCTGGAGGTAGATAGGCTGCACGTAGAGCGTCGAACGCCCGATCGGCACGACGAGCAGGTTGCCGTACAGCACTTCCGAGCCCTGCTGGTCCCAGAGCGTGATCTGCTGTGAGATGGTCGGATCCTGGCTGAGGCGCTGGCGGACCTGCGCCGGGCCGAACACCAACCGGTCGCGCGGGAACTTGTACAGCTGCAGCTTGCCGTAGTGCGGCGCGTCGTTCCGCGCCGCGAGCCAGCCGGTCATGTTCTCGCGCCCCCGTGGCGTGAACGGGGTTACCAGAACGAACTCGGCTTGCGTCTCCCCCGGGAGGCGCATGATCAGGTAGTACGGCTCCACGACGACTCGCCGGTCAGGAGTGCCCTCAAAGGCGAGCGACCAGACGTCCTCGCCGTTGTAGAAGACCTGCGGGTCGGTCACGTGGTAGGTGCGCAGCACCTCGGCCTGGACGCGGAACAGGTCCTCGGGGTAGCGCACGTGCTCGCGCAACGCGAGGGGCATGTCGTCGAACGCCTGGAAGAGCCCGGGGAAAATGCGCTCGTAGGCGGCTGCGATGGGATCGTCGGAGTCGGAGAGGTAGACGCGCACCGAGCCGTCGTAGGCGTTGACCGCCACCTTGACGCTGTTGCGCACGTAGCTGTAGGTGTAGCGCCGGCCGGGCGGGACGAACGGCTGCTGGGCCTGCACCGGCTGGCCGGGGAGCTGCGTCGTGGGCGCAGGCGCGGCGGGGGCCAGCGCCTCGCCGCTCGCGCCAACGGCCAGGCGCTCTGTGACGCGCAGCGCATAGGGGTAGCGGTTGGTGAGCGTGAAGCCGTCGATCATCCAGAACAACTCGCCCCCGGCGACGACTAGGTATGGGTCGCGGTCGAGCTTGGCGAAGGGGACGACGCGCTGCGCGCGCTCACGGACACCGCGCCGGAACAGGATGCGGCTGTCGGGCCGCACGTAGCTGGACACCAACAGGTTGAAATCGGCGAAGTACCACGCCAGAAGCGCACGGCGCCAGACTGGCCCGACCTCGATTCCGCTCTCGGCACCGTAGGTCGAGAACACGTTCTGGTCACCGCTCGGGTAGTCAAACTCCTGCGCGCCGGCGTTGACGATGACGTAGCCGCCGGTCTGTTCGCCGTAGTACACCTCCGGGCGCGTGACGGGGACGCGGCCGGTGGGGGGCAGGTCCTGGATGAGTAGTCGGGGCAGCCCTTCCTGCGAGATTTCGTTGACGGGGCTCATGGCGACGCCGTAGCCGTGCGTGTACTGCAGCCGCCGGTTGACCCAGGTCAGCGCTCCCTGCCCCAGGCGCGCAGGCACCAGCTCGCGGGCGCTGAGCATGACCTGCCGCACGCGCCCATCGATGCGGTAGCGATCGACGTCGACATCGTCGAAGACGTAGTAGGGGCGGATCGACTGGACCTGGTTGTAGGTCTCGCGCAGTGGTCGGGGATCCCACAGGCGGATGTTCGCGACGGTCTCGGGGTCGGCGCGGATCTCCTCTGACTTGACCGTCTCGTCGGCAGGGAACGTCTGGTCCTGGACGCCGCCGAGCGCGAAGGCGCGGCGCGTGAAATCGATGCTGTGCTGGATGTATGGCAGCTCCTGCGCCAGCTCGGCTGGCTCAACCTGCAGGCGCTGGACGACGATCGGCAGGATGCCGCGCCCCACGACGAGTGCGACGAGCATGAGCACCCCGCCAGCGATGGGGAGTGTGTAGTCGCGGCGCAGCGCCGCGGCGCCGGTCAGGAGCGAGGTGAGAATGGTGGCGGCGATCAGCGCCTGGGTCGCCGGGATGCGCGCGTGCACGTCGGCGAAAGTGGCACCGCTCAGGCGATTGTGCTGTCCGAACAGGACATCGAACATCCCAATCCAGAACCCGGCCGCGACGACGAGCAGCAGCACGGCGCCGAGGGCGAGCAGGTGGCTGCGCATCGCGCGCCCCTGATTGTGGAAGTAGAAGGGCGCATGCTCCATGGTGGGATCGGCGGCGTAGAGCGCCAGTGCGTAGAGCGCCGCCGCGGCAAGGAGTGTCAGCAGCAGGGCCCAGTACAGCCAGGACTGCAGCGCATCGAGCAGCGGCAGCGTGAAGACATAGAACGAGACGTCGTTCGAAAAGACAGGATCGGCCACGCCGAACGTCGTGGCGTTAAGCGCGAGACGCGCGGTCTCCCACGACCCCGCGGCGGCGAGGCCGAAGACCAGCGCGAGCGCGAGAGCGCTGAACAGCGCCAGCGGCCGGCCGAGTCGCTCGATGGTCCAGCGCGCCGCGGCGGCGCCGCCCAGCGCGGCGGCCAGGTCACCCAACGCGCGCGGGCGCTCGTCGCCGAACAGCGGGATCGATGCCGGGCGCGGGTCGAAGCGCGACGGGATGCGGCGCAGCAGGCGCCGCGCGACAGCGAGCGCGGCGAGCGTGCTGGGGAGGAAGAGCAGAAAGAAGAGCGGAACCGAAAGGCTGAACAGCGCCAGGCCAGTCCACAGTCCGGTGAAGAACACCTGCGGGTAGCCAACCGACGAGTACCAGAGGTAGTCGACGTAGAAGGCATTGACGCGACCGCCGAAGGTGATGGCGAGCAACGCCAGGCCGAAGAGCCAGCCCCAACGCCGCGCACCTGTCCGGCCGCGCCGGCCGCCGAGCGGCGACGGGACGCCGGGGAAATTGATCACAGGTGCTCGACCTGGTCTTCCTCGAGCCCCAGAAAGTGGCCGAACTCGTGCAGTACCGTCAGACGGACCTCCTCCTCGGCCTCGCGGCGCGTGCGGCACAGGCGCAGGATGGGCTTGCGGAAGATGGCGATCACGTCCGGCGTGACGAGCTGGTAGCCGGCGCGCTCAGACAGCGGCACGCCGCGGTAGATGCCCATCAGCGGCTCGGCGCTGCGTCTGCGCTTCTCGTGGCCACGCTCGTCCTCGGGGGTGGGGCGGTTCTCCACGGCAACCATGACATTGTCGGCTGCTTCGCGGAACTGGGCGGGCAGGCTGTCGAGCGCGCGCTCGACGTAGCGCCGGATGCGACCGCGGCTGAGTCTGATCCGGCGGCGCATGGCGGCTAGGCGCGCCGCCGCTCGGTCTCAACGCGGCCCTCGACGGGCCACGCACCCAGCACCTTAACCATCGTGCACGCGCCCTGCAGCTCATGCAGCGCCGCGGCGACGCCAGGATCGTCGGGGTGCCCGCCCAGGTCGACGAAGAAGACGTATTCCCAGGGCTGGCGCCGCGATGGGCGTGACTCGATACGCGTCAGATTGATCCCGCGCGTGGCGAAGGCGGCAAGGACATCGTGCAGCGCGCCGGCGCGGTCGCGCACCGAGAACAGGATGGAGGTCCGGTCGTTGCCGCTGCGTGCGCCGATCTCCTTTCCCAGGAGCAGGAAGCGCGTCGCGTTGTGCGCCTGGTCCTGAATGCCGCGCGCCAGGATCTCGAGGCCATTCTGCGCCGCCGCCTCTTCGGTGCCGATCGCAGCACTGTCGGACTCCCCGGCGGCGCGCGCCGCGGCGGCGGAAGTGGAGCTGCTCTCGATCGCCTCGGCCGCGGGGAGGTTGGTGGTCAGCCAGCGCCGGCACTGGGCGAGCGCCTGCGGGTGTGAATACACGCGGCGCACCTGCTCGAGCGGCCTGCGCCCCACCAGGTGGTGCGTGATCCAGAGGAGTATCTCGGAACAGATCTTGAGCGGCGAGTCGATGAACATGTCGAGCGTCTGTCCGACCGACCCCTCGGTCGAGTTCTCTACCGGGACGACGCCGTAGTCCGCCTCGCCGCGGTCGGTCAAGGTGAAGACCTCTTCCACCGTGCGGCCGGGAACGTACTCGACGAAGCTGCCGAACCGGATGCGCGCCGCCGCCTCGGCCGCGCGGTGGGTGAAGGTGCCTGCGGGGCCGAAGAAGGCGATGCGGAGCGGGCGCTGCAGTGCGCGAGACGACGAGAGGATCTCGGAGTAGATGGCGCGCACGTGCGCTTCGGTCAGCGGGCCGGTGTTGGCCGCGAGCACGTTGTTGAAGACTTCCTGCTCGCGACCTGGGACATAGGTCGCCGTCGTGGCGCCGCCGCCCTGCTCCTGCTTGGCGCGCGCCACCTCAAGGGAGGCGGCGGCGCGACGATTGAGCAGCGCGATCAGGTCGCGGTCGATCCGGTCGATCTCGTCGCGGATGCTGCGGAGATCGCGCGGTTGCGAGTCGGCCACCGGAAGCCGCATTCTAGCGTCCGAGAT
>DASTZM010000602.1:0-4074 GCA_035764305.1 Chloroflexota bacterium
GAAGGGCCACGTAGCGCCAGCCGTGGATCTCGAACGCGGGGGTGTCTCGGTCGTCCGCCAGCCGCGCCCCCCCGTGGCGCTCGGGGCTCAGGAGCGTGAGGTCCGCACCGGTGGGGAGTGACGCGTCGAAGCGCCAACCGCCGTCGCCGCCCGTGGGGACCGGGAGGGTGACCGCGTCGCGCGCGTCGACGAACTCGAGCCAGCGCTCAGGGTTCCAGATCGGGACACCCTTGGCGGCGGTCGTGCGGATCAGGTGCTGCTCCCACTCGCGCGCGTAGCGTGCGAAGTTGCCCGGGTGGGCGTTGACGGCCAGCGCGGAGTGCCAGCGGGCCAGCGACTCGTCGAGCACGGTGTCGTAGAGCGCGTTCGCTTCCGCCGTGCCGACGCGCAGCGAGATCTCGTGGTCGCCGAGGATCAGGTCGTCCTCGAACTGCGTGGGGTGCTGCCAGCAGTCCACGATCTTGCCGGAGTCGTCGACAAAGCGCAGGGGGCGACCCGAGCCAAAGAGGTAGCCGTTGCGCAGCGGGCGTGCAGTGGTGAAGTTGAGGTCGAGGCGCAGTCCGTGCTTGTGCTGCAGCTTGGCCTGCTCGGCCCAGCCGAGCCACTGGAGGCGGTGATGGCGCACGGTGTGGGGCGGCGGGTCTCCGAAGCGCTGGGCGAAGGTTTCGAGGTGGCTGCCCAGCGTAACGTCCATGTGCGGCACGGAGAAGGGCTGCGCGAAGGGATGGATCGAGAGCGTGTGGCCGCCCTCGCGGAGCCGGGCGATGGTGGAGGGGTCGAACTCGGCGCCGACGTGGAGATAGAACGACATCGTGCCGCCGTGCTTCTCCACGAACGCGGCCTCGTCGAGCAGCCATTCGTCGGGGCGGTTGGCGCACAGGTCGCCGGTGAGGACGAGAAGGCTCGTAGCGTGTCCGGGTAGGTGCCAGAGGCGGGGCATGGGGAAGGGCGCGAGGTGCTCGACGGCGCGGGCGAGCAGCGCTTGGTGGACATCGGCCTGGGGAACCATGCCGAGCGCGGGATCGATCTGCCACTGCTGCGAGTCGTTGGGGCGAATCCCGACGAGTCCGTCCGAGTCGACCTCGGACAGGGCTGGATCGCCCTGGCGGAGTAAGGCGATGGTCTGGGGGAGGTCGTAGAGAAAGGCGAGGACGCGGCCGTTGCCGACGGCGCGCTCGACGATGCAGGGGTCAGACTCGACGCCCCACGGGAGCGAGGCGGCGCGCGCGTGCACCGTGACGGAGGGATCGACGACGCGGTACAGGTCGAGTGGGGCGAGTAGCTGAAGGGGGACGTAAGGGAAGTCGCCGAAGGGGTGGGAGCGCGAGTCGACGAGCAAGCGGGAGTCGATGCTGGCGCGCCAGAGGGGATCCAGGCCAAGGAGCGGGGCGAGCTCGAGCGCCGGGCGGAGCAGGATGAGACGGCCGCCAGCCGCTACAAAGGAAGCGAGCAGCGCGACGGTGCCGTCGACGGCGCCGCAGCTGGTGACGACGACGACGGCGCAGCGACTCAGGTCTTGCGCCGTGACGGACGCGAGCTCAAACAGGTGCGCGTGCGCCAGTCCCTCGGCCCGCAACAGCTCGGCCGCGTAGCGCCCAAACCGCGCCCGCCGCTGGCGGGAGTCGAGGATCAGGCCGACGGTGTGTTCGATGGCGCATGAGTGTACGTTGGCCCGGTAGCCTCTCGGCGCAATGAACGAGATAGCCATCGCCATCGTCGGGCTTGGGAGCAGGGGAGTCGGCTGGATGCGGCGGCTGGACGCGATGGCGGGCTACCGGGTGGTCGCGCTGTGCGACCGGATCCCGGCGCTCGTCGAGCGGGCGCGTGGGGCGCTGACGCAGCCGGAAGGCGTCGCTTGCTACACGCGCTATGAGGACGTGCTGGCGGATCCGAACGTGGAGGCGGTGGCGCTGACGCTGCGGTGCAAGGAACAGGGCGCACTCGCGGCGCAGGCGCTGGAGGCGGGCAAGCACGTCAGCTCAGAAGTGCCCGCGGCGCACACGATCGAGGACTGCTGGCGGATCGTGCTCGCCGCCGAGGGGAGTGACCGCGTGTACCTGCTGGGCGAGCAGACGCGCTACTGGGGATGGGTCGACGCCTGGCAGCGCATCGTGGCGCGGGGGGAGCTGGGTCAGGTGACGCTGTGCGAGGGGCAGTACTTCCACTACTACGTCGAGAAGCAGCATCAGGATCCGGCCACGGGCGAGTTCATCCGGCCGGAGGAGGCGCCGGCCCGACCGGAGGCGCGGCCGACGTGGCTGCAGGAGATGCCGCCGATCCACTACCTGCCGCACGAGCTAAGCCCGATGCTCAAAGTGCTGGACGACAGGGTGACCGAGGTGGTGGGGATGGGGACGCGCCCGCAGAGCTACGCGCACCCCGAGCTGGCGCAGGCGGACATGCAGGTGGCGCTGATGAAGACGGAGAAGGGGGCGATCCTGCGCATGGCGGCGAGCTTTGCCCAGCCCCACCCGCATCAGAATGCGCACTGGTACCAGGTGGTGGGAACAAAGGGACGGCTGGAGTGGCGCCGTGCCGCGCGGGAGCTGCCGAAGATGTGGCTGGCGGAGTGGGGCATGCACGACCTGGCGGAGGTCGACTGGCGGCGCGAGCGACTGGACGCGCCGGCCGAGGCGCGGGGGAGCGGCCACGGCGACGCCGATTACTACGTACACGCCGCCTTCCGGGACGCGGTGCTCGGGGGCAGAATGCCGGAGATCGACGTCTACCGCGCGATGGAGACGGCGGCGCCGGCGATCCTGGGGGCGGAGTCGATCGAGCGGGGCAGCGTGCCCCTGCGGGTGCCGGACTTCCGTCCCGGGCCGCACCGGGCGCGCGGCGCGGCGCCGGCCGGTGACGCGGGGGCCTAGAACGGGCCATAGAACGCAACGCCTATCCGCCCCCCACGTTGTGATCCGGTAACGAGAGCGCGACGCGGCTGGGACGCCGGTCGCGATGCGAGGAAGCAGTGTGGCGACATCGAACGAGACGACCCGACGGCGGGGCGACGGCGACCGGCGCGAGTTTGGGCGGCGGGTGCGGGAGCGGCGCGAGGCGCTGGGGCTACGCCCGGAGGAGCTGGCGGACTGGCTGGGCGTGACGACGCGGGAGGTGCTCCAACTGGAGGCGGGGCTGGCCGAGCCGGGGAGCATCCTGCGCCAGCGGCTGCGAAAAGTCCTGCGGGAAGAGGACGCGAGCGGTCCGATGCCGATCGCCGACGCGGTGGAGGAGTTCCTGCGCCGGCACCGGCAGGGCCAGACGGGCGCTCCGTAGCAGGAGCACGTGCCGGGGTTGGCGCCTGTCAATCCCAGGTAGGAGCGTGGCGCGATCGTACTAAGCGCTGGAACGGCTCTTGCCGTTTTGGCGCGCGGCCGTCATGCTCTTCGGGCACGTGCGTCGTTGGGGAGCGCTCGCCCTACTGGTCCTGTGGCTGTGCGTGGGTCCGACCGGTCCCGCGCTGGCGGCGCTGGATGCACCGGGAGGGGAGCCGCCGCCCGGCGGTCAGCCGGGCGGGATGGCGGCGCCGCCGGATGTGCCGCTGGCGGTGCTGCTGACGCACGACGACCTGGAAGCGACGTTTGGCGGGCGGCTCCCTGAGACGCGCGGCCGGTGGGTGGAGCAGTCCTTCTTCAGCCCGGCGCTCGGTCGCGAGACGACGTACCTGGCCTGGCTGCCGCCGGGCTATGCGTCGTCGGAGTCGGCGTATCCGACGCTGTACCTCCTCCACGGAGTCGGTGGGGCCGCGGGCGTCGGACCCGAGGAGTGGCTGGGCTACGCACTGACCGAGACGCTCGAGCGCATGCTGGCGCTGCGGCTGCTGGAGCCGATGATCGTCGTGCTGCCACAAGGCGAGCAGTCCTACTGGGTGAATCACGCCGACGGCGGTCCGCGCTGGGCGGACTTCGTCGCCGTCGACCTGGTGGCGGACGTCGACGCGACGTTCCGCACGGCACCGACCCGCGAGGCGCGCGCCGTGGGCGGCTTGTCGATGGGCGGCCACGGCGCGCTGCAGCTGGCGTACAACTTCGCGGACACGTTCTCCGTCGCGGGGGCGCATAGTCCGTCGCTGCGCGA
>DASTZM010000603.1:0-3129 GCA_035764305.1 Chloroflexota bacterium
GGGGAAGGTGCCGCGCAGCTCGTCGCGCACCGAGAAGCGCGGGAGGCCGCGCTCGTCCAGGTAGCGCAGGTAGTCGGGGTGATCGACGGGCGGCCCCCAGCCGGGGTAGTGCTCGCCCTCCAGGCCGAAGTCCTCCGGACCCTTGTCCTGGCCGACGTGCCACTTGCCGACGTGCCCGACGCGGTGGCCGGCGTCCTTGAGGTACGCCGCGAAGGAAACGGTGTCGTCAGGCAGCTCGGTGATGTAGCCGACGTTGCGCTCGAAGTTGGCGAGCAGCTTGTGCCGGAAGGGCCAGACGCCGGTCAGAAATGTGGCGCGCGTGGGCGTGCAGATGGCGGAAGGCGTGTAGGCGTGGTCGAAGACCACGCCCTCTCGGGCGAGTCGGTCGGCCGCGGGCGTGTGGACGATGGGGTTGCCGTAGACCGAGAGCGAATCGCGGCGCTGCTGATCGGTGCAGAGGAAGAGGATATTGAGCGGCCGGGCCATGCGCGCAGTCTACTAACGTCCTGCGTCCTGGCGGTGTCGAAATGGTGATGGGTGTCCAACTGGGACAGCTGGGCGGGGCGCGCCGGCCAGGCGGTCCAGAGGGCGTGGTGGGCGCTGAAGCGAGGGAATCGGCTGGAACCCGTGGACGTTTCAGGGGCGGCGTCCAGGGAGAGGTTGGACAGTTCCAGGTTAGGAGTTGGACAGCGCGGCGGACGGCGCGGCGGCGCGCTCGATGCGGCGGGCGGCGGTGACGACGGCGGCGGCGAAGCGAGCGCCAGGGGAGGCGGTGACGCGCTCGATGGGGCCGGAGAGGCACACCGCGGCGACCGGTGCGCCGCCGGCGTGGACCGGGGCGCTGACCGAGGCGACACCGGGTGCGCGCTCGGCGACGCTCTCGGCCCAACCCCGGCGCAGGACTTCTGGCACCCCGCGAAGCACCGCGCCGGCGGAGCCCCGGTCCAAGGGGAGTAGTGCGCCAACTGGGACGCTGGTGCGCAGCTCGTTGGGGGAGTCGAGCGAGACGACGCACAGGCGTCGTGCGCCGCGTCGGACGTAGAGCTGCACGCTTTCGCCCGTAGCGTCGCGCAGCGCTTCGAGCGCAGGCCGGGCGGCGTCGGCGACACGAGCCGCCGTGAAGCGCGGCCCGAGGACGAAGCGACCGTCGCCGTCGCGCCCGAGCAGGCCGTGGGTAGTGAGCGCGAGCGCGAGGCGATGGGCGGTCGCGCGTGGGAGGCCGGTGGCGGCGATGAGATCGGGGAGGGAGCACGGGCCATGCTCGACGGCGTCGAGGATCGAGATGGCCTTGTCGAGAACGCCGACTCCGGTTACACTGCTGTCCACGCTATGAACACTGTATCCCATAATGTGAGACACAGTCCACGCGACTGGGACGGGACGACGTACGATCGTGTGGCGCACCCTCACGTCGCCTGGGGCCGGAACGTCCTGGACTGGCTGGAGCTGAACGGGGACGAGCGCGTCCTGGACGCGGGGTGCGGCTCGGGACGGGTGACCGAGCTGCTGCTGGAGCGGCTGCCCCGCGGGCGGGTGGTGGCGGTGGACGCGTCGCCGAGCATGCTGGAGGAGGCGGGACGGCGCCTGGCGGACGTGCGCGACCGGGTGGAGCTTGTACAGGCGGACCTGGCGAAGCCGCTTTCGATTGACGGGACCGTGGACGCGGTGCTCTCGACGGCGACGTTCCACTGGGTGGCGGACCACGACGCGCTGTTTCGGAACCTGGCGGCGGTGCTGCGTCCGGGTGGGCAACTGGTGGCGCAGTGCGGTGGGGCGGGGAACATCGCGTCGGTCGTTGCGGCGCTGCCGCGGGCGGCGGATGGGTGGAGAGGACCGTGGAATTTCGCGAGACCGGAGGAGACGCGGCGCCGGCTGGAGGCGGCGGGGTTCGAGGACGTGCGGGTGTGGCTGCACGATGAGCCGACGCCGCTGGAGCCGGGCGAGCCGCTGGAGACGTTCCTGGCGACGGTGATTCTAGGGGCGCACCTGGATCGGCTGCCGCAGCAGGAGCGGGAGGCGTACGTGAAGGGCGTCGCGGCGCGGCTGCCGAAGCCGGAGATCGACTACGTGCGGCTGAACATGGTGGCGCGGCGCGCGGCTTAGGGACGGGCGGCGGCGGGCGCTAGTCGGGGATGCGGAAAACGCGCCCCTGCTCGAGCCGGTGGAAGCGGGCTTGCATCTCGGGCGAGAGCGCGGCGCGCAGCTCATCCGGGTAACCGAGGGTCCAGAAGCTGTTCTGCTCGGTGGGCTGGTAGGTGCCGAAGTGCTGCGGGAAGACGAAGCGGGGCCGGAGAGTTTCGACGAGAGTCCTTGAATCGGCGACGTGCATGTTGTGGAGCGTGGGGGAGACGAAGAGCACGTAGATCTGCCCGAGGTCTTCGAGGTGGTCCTGGAGAAGGACCGAGTCTCCGGGGTGGAAGAAGCGGAGGCCGTCGAGGGTGATGACGTAGCCGCAATCGTCGAGGTTGGCGTGGCGGTAGACGCTGAAGCTGGTATGGCCGTGGAGGGCGCGCTGGGGCTCGATGTGGATAGTGGGGGCGCCCGCGCCGCCTCGGGCCGCGCGAAGATCGAAGGGCTGGCGGGGGCGGGCGACGGCGATGCGGGAGTCGGGCACGCCGAGTGCGGCAGCGCGCTCGAGGCAGGTGGCGGGCAGGACGAAGGCGCACGACGACTGCGCGGCCAGGACGCGGGCGGTGTGCTCGCCGAAGTGATCGCCGTGGGCATGGGTGACGAAGAGCGCGTCGAGAACGGGGGCGAGGTCCTGGGATGAGACGGGGGCGGGGTGGAGGCGAGTGGCACGCTCGAGGTCCAGGTCGATGCCGATCAGGTGGTCCTGGCCGCGGATGAGCCAGCCGGCGTTGCCGAGCCAGCAGACGGCGAAGGGTTGGTCCAGGAGTTCTTCGAGGATCGGGTTCATCGGCGGAGTTGGGCACACTGTAGCCGCGCTGCGCCGGCACGCGGCGCGACGACGGGAAAGGGGCGAGAGAAGCACGATGGGGGAGTCACGCGTGGGGACGAGCATCGCGCCGTGGCTGGCGGTCGCGGATGGGGCGCGGGCGGTGGCGTTCTACTCGCGCGCGCTGGGGGCGGTGGCGGTGGACCGGCTGGAGGGAGAGGGTGGGCGAGTGG
>DASTZM010000604.1:0-4258 GCA_035764305.1 Chloroflexota bacterium
GATGATGGCGAGGCCAGCGAGCGCGGCGCGGTCGTGGAGCAGGCGGTGGAGAGCATCCCGCCAGGGCGTGCGGAGCGCGCGCTGGGGTCCCACCAGCGCCTGCGCCGCGGGAGCGGCCGTAGTGGGGGCGGCGATGGGGGCGCTGGAGGTGACGGCCACTAGCGGTACCTGATGCGGGGGTCGAGTGCGGCGTAGAGGATGTCCACGAGCAGGTTGACGACGACGAAGATGACGGCGACGACGAGGGTCATGCCCTGCACGATGGGATAGTCGCGGTTGAGGATCGATTCAAAGACCCACCGGCCGATGCCCGGCCAGGAGAAGATGGTCTCGGTGAGGATGGCGCCGCTGAGCAGGAAGCCGACCTGGAGGCCGACGATGGTGACGACGGGGAGCGAGGCATTCTTGAGCGCGTGGCGCTGGGTAACGAGGCGCTCTTTCAGTCCTTTGGCGCGCGCGGTGCGGATGTAGTCGGCGCGGAGGACCTCGAGCATGGCGCTGCGGGTCATGCGCGCGATGATGGCCATGGGGACGGTGGAGAGCGCGACGGCGGGGAGGATCAGGTGGCGCAGCGCGGTGACGGCGAGGTCGCCGCGGCGCTGGATGATGGCGTCGAGCAGGACGAAGTTGGTGACGGGGGTGTAGCGGGTAGTGGCGTCCAGGCGTCCGTCCGATGGGAGCCAGCGCAGCTGGACGGCGAAGAGCCAGATGAGGACGAGGCCGAGCCAGAAGATGGGCATGGAGATGCCGACGAGTGAGAAGACGCGCGCGGCGTGATCTGCGAGCGAGCCGCGCCACGTGGCGGAGACGACGCCGGCACCGACGCCGACGACGACGGCGATGATGAGTGCGGTGGTGGCGAGCTCAATGGTGGCGGGGAAGCGGCCGCGCGCCTCCTCGAGGACGGGCAGGCCGGTGCGGATGGATCGGCCGAGGTCGGCATGGAGGAGCTGGTTGGCGAAGCGGCCGTATTGGACGTGGAGGGGCTGGTTGAGTCCCATCGATTCGCGGAGCCGCTGGCGGGACGGTTCGGTGGCGCGCTCGCCGAGAAGGACGAGGGCGGGGTCGCCGGGGATGAGTCTGAGGAAGAGGAAGACGACGATGGAGACGCCGAGGAGGACGGGGAGGGCTTCGATGAGGCGGCGGGTGGTGAAGGCGATCATTGGTTGTTTGCGGGCTCTGCCCGCGCCCGCTCGGGGGACGCTGCGCTCCCCCGAGACCCCCTAGCTCTGTCTTGGGGACCCGTGCAGTTTCGCTGCACGGGTCCCCAAACCCCTACTTATCGAGCCAGACGTTGCCGTAGTACTCGGTGGCGGTGGGATGGGGGAGGTAGCCCTTGACGTAGGAGCGGGCGATGAGCGGGACGGAGTTGTGCGCGATGGGAATGCGCGGCAGCTCCTGCTCGATGATCTGGTTGATCTGCTTGTAGAGGAACTCGCGCTCGGCGGTGTCGGCGGAGACCTGCGCTTGCTTGAGCAGCGCGCGGACCTGCGGGTTGTCCCAGGAGTTGTCCTGGCGCAGGTTTCCGAAGAACGTGAACAGGAAGTTGTCGGTGTCGCCGTTGTCGCCGGTCCAGCCGAGCATCCAGATGGGGAACTTGAGCGCGTTGCGGTCCTGGAGGTAGGTCCCCCAGTCCTCGGTCTTTAGATTGGCCTTGATGCCAATCTTGCCCAGATCCGACGCGAACGCCTCGGCGATGGCCTGCGGGCTGGGGTAGTACGGACGCGCGACGGGCATGTACCAGAAATCGGTCGTGAAGCCGTTGGGGTAGCCGGCCTCGGCGAGCAGCGCCTTGGCGCGGGTGGGGTCGTACTGCGGGCCTTTGAGCTCGGTGTTCCAGCCGAGAAGGCTGGAGGGGATAAGCTGGGTCGCGACAGTGCCGGTGCCGCCGTAGAGCGCTTCGACGATGGCCGAGCGGTTGATCGACATGGCGACCGCCTGACGGACCTTGACGTTGTCGAAAGGCTTCTCCTTCAGGTTCATGTTGATGTACGCGATGTTCATCGGCGGCCGGAGAATGACCGAGAGGGCACGATCGCGCCGGGCGGCGGCGACGTCCTCCGGGTTGGCGTTCTCCATCATGTCGATCGCGTTCGAGCGAAGCGCGAGGAAGCGCGCGGCGTTGTCCGGGATGACGCGCACGACGACGCGGTCAAGGTTGGCCGGCTCGCCCCAGTAGCTCTCGAAGCGCTCGAGCAGGATCTGGTCACCGGGGATCCAGCCGTTGAACTTGAAGGGGCCGGTGCCGACCGGGTTGCGCGCCAGGTAGTCGGCGCCGGTGCCGAGCGAGTACGGGCTGATGATGCCGAAGGCGAAGAGGGCGAGGTTGAGCAGGAACGGACCCTGTGGCTCAGTCAGCGACACGCGGACGGTGAAGTCGTCGACGACCTCGACGCTGCTGACGACATCCTTCAGGCCGGTGACATCCTCGTAGTACTCAAAGGTGACGCCACTCGCGACGGCGTCGCGATGGAAGGGGTTTTCGGCGTCATGCCAGCGGTCGAAGTTCCACTTGACGGCGAAGGCGTCGAAGGGGGTGCCGTCGTGGAAGCGGACGCCTTGGCGGAGGTGGAAGGTGTAGGACAAGCCGTCCGGGCCGATGTCCCAGGACCGAGCGAGGGCGGGCTTGAGGTCGGTGCTCGAGCCATCGAACATGACGAGCGTGTCGAAGATCTGCTCGGTGACGCGCGCCGACTCACCATCGGTGATGACGGCGGGATCGAGGCGGACGGAGTCGCCGCCGCGGCCGAAGACGAAGGTGCCGCCTTCACCGCGCGCGTGGGCGAGGGGGAGACGCCAGCTGGCCTGTGCCGCGAGGAGCGCCGCCGGGCCGAGACCGAGGGTGGCGCGCCGCTTCAGTGTGCTGATTGTCATTTACTGCTCCTCCTGAGATGCCGGCGCAGTATACAGACGGTCAGCGTTGCTGACGGCGCTCGCGGCGCTAACGGCGCCAGAACATCCAGCGGGGCGGCTTCGCGGTCGAGGCACCGGGCGGGGCATCGTCGCCGGCACGCGGGCGCCGGGGGGGTGGCTCGGCGAGGCGGCGCAGCTCCACCTGGCGGTGGTACAGCGAGCGCTGGAGCGTGCGGAGGTCTTCAATCCCGAGCGGGTCGAGCGAGACGCCACGGCGGTGGGCGAGGCCCGCGCCGCGCCGCTGGCCGGCGTGGGCCTCGGCCGGTCCGGGCGGCTCGACGACGCGGCCCGTGACGGAGATCTGGCCGAAGCGGCCGGGCAGCTCGAACGTGACACGGATGCGGGCCTCACCGATGAGCGGCTCCTCGACGAGCAGCCCGAGGCCGCCGAGCGAAAGATCGACGATCTCACCGCGCACGGGGCGCCACTGGCCAGGGGCGGCCTGGACGTCGAGTGCGTAGGGGGAGATGAGGACAGGGACGCGCACGAAGCGACGCAGCTGGACGACGCTGGCCTGGCGGACGCGGAGGCTGAGGCGGGGGCGCGAGGCGGGAGCATCGCTCACCCCGAGCGACGCGACCTCGCCGGCGAGGTAGTAAGTACCGGTGGCGTCGGTGAACTCGGCGACGCCGGGGAAGCCGGGCTCGACGCCATGTGGGAGCGAGTCCAGCCCGACGATGACCTCGCCCCGCTCGTGGCTGACGGTGAGAACCTCGGCGGCGGAGATCTCGGTCTCGGCGGCCTGCTTTCCTTCTAAGACGAGCTCGGAGGGGACGCCAAGGGCGCGTCCCAGATCGGCGGCGATCTGCGCGGCCGACGGCGAGTGCATGCCGCCCCCGAAGACACGCCCCGGGATGGCGTGCGGGCCGACGGCGAGGTTGACCACCTGGCCGCCGTAGACGAGCTGGAGAACGTCTTCAACGTCGAGCCGCTCGCCGGACGCGGCGGTCGGCCGCTCTTCGAGCATGCGCGCGTGGGCGAGCTGCTCGTGGCCGCCGACTGCGCCCGTCGCCACTGCCGCCATCTATACCGGGTGAACGCGGCAGGCGCAAGGAACGTTATTCGGCGGTCGCTCAGCGCCACGGAAAGAGGCCGCGCAGTGCGGCCTTGGCTGCCTCGACCGCCGGGTGCGCGGTGGAGAGACCAGGGAGCGACAGATCCCCCAACGGCTCGCCAAAGAGCCGCTCGAGGTCGCCACGCGTCGCGGCGCGGGTGAGGGACTCTCCTTGCAGGACGTAGACAGCGGCGCGGGGCAGTGCGCGGAGGGGCGGCGGGCCGGCGGCGGGGGGTGCGGTAGGGCTCCAGGCGACGATGGCCCGGGGCGGGTCACCAGCGGCGCGGCGGA
>DASTZM010000605.1:0-3170 GCA_035764305.1 Chloroflexota bacterium
CCTCACCGCCGCGCGCACGCTGACGCGGACCTCGAGCGGCGGACCCTCACAGTGGGGCACCGCGCTTGAGCCGCTCGCCGACTTCTACTATCCCTGGCTGTGGGGCAACGGCGGCGAGGACGTGGAGCGCACGGCCGAAAAGTCGCTCATCGACCAGCCGCCCGCCCGCGAGGCGCTGCAGTGGCTGGCCGACCTGCGCCACACCCACCGCGTCGCGCCGCCGCCCGGTGAAGTGCCCGCCGGGCCCGACGCCTTCACCAGCGGTCGTGTCTCCACCTGGTTCGGTCCCGCCGACCTCGAGCTTGACCTCGTTCGGGCTCAGCCGGCGCTCGACTTCGCCATCGCGCCGCAGCCGAAGGGCAAGCAAGGGCAGCAAGCGGCCTATAAGCCCGACGTGACCTGCTTGTCATTCAACGCCCAGTTCCCCGACGATGGCTGGGAGCTGCTTCAGTTCCTGCTCGACGTCGACGTCCAGCGCCTTGAGTACGAGCAGGGCCTCTGGCTGCCGCAGACCAAAGCCATCGTCGGCGCGGACGCGTACCAGAAGCCGCCCACACCCCCCTACGACCGCCGACCCGGCATCCCCAACGCGCTCGTCAAGGCCCGCACCCCCGTCCTCCTGCCCCGCGGCGACGAGATGCGCGCCGCCACGCTGCGTGAGCTGGGGGCCTTCTGGCGCGGGACGCGGAACGTGAAGGACGCCACCGACGCCGCCGCGCTCGCCGTCAACGCCATCCTAAATGGCGAGGCCTGAAGCCCAGGCCATCGCCGCCCTGCTGACCGAGCGCCACGAGACGCTCGCCGTCGCCGAGACCGCCGCCGGCGGCCTCATCTCTGCCGCGCTCGCCGCGATTCCCGGCGCATCGGCGTGGTTCCTCGGCGGCGCGGTCGCCTACGGCGTCGGCGCCAAGGAGCGCTGGCTCGGTCTGACCGCCTCGGACCTTGCCCCGCACGGCGCGGTAAGCCAGCACGCGGCCAGGCTCATGGCCCAGCGCGTCCGCGCCGCCACGGGGGCCACCTGGGGGCTTGCCGAGACCGGCATCGCCGGGCCACAGACCGGCCGCCGGTCGTCGAAGTCCGCCGGGCTGGCCTGCCTCGCCGTCGATGGCCCCCTGCAGAGCTCTGCCGAGTCTCACACCGGCCTAGCGGGGCGCGAGGACAACCAGGACGCCTTCGCTACGCTGGCTCTGCGGCTGCTGCTCGAATCGCTGCGCCGCGCGCCGCGTACGACTCCGGCACCGGGTTGAGGTAGCAGCCGCTCTCGCGCACGAAGCTCCGCACGCTGTCGTCGACGTCGTCCAGTCCCACCTGCGCGCGCGCCCGCGTCGACGAGACCTCCGCCAGACTGGGTTCGACTGCCAGCGAGCCCACCTTGGGCGCGTACCTCACGTTCTCCGGCAGAGCGAGCAGCGCCGCCAGGTCGCGCGCCGTCGCCTCGCCCCTCGGCGCTACCAGGAACTCCGCGTGGGAGAACAGCTCGTCGAGCGCCGCGTCGCGGTCATCGTAGTAGCGCGCGTCGAAGATCTGCACGATCTTGTCGTACCCGGTCACGAAGGTCAGCGTCTTCAGCTGGGGGCACAGCGCGCGCAGCGCCAGCGCCTGCTCGACGTACAGCCCTCGGTTGGTCACCACCACGCTTGGCGCTGCAACGGCGTCCGCCGCACGGCATAGCAGCCACAGGCGGTCCTCCAGCCACATCCCACTCACCTGCTCTTTGTCGACCGTGCGCGCACTCAGCACGAACGCCGCGGCCTCCGCCCCCACCGCGCGTCGTGCGGCGTCGAGCAGGGCAGTGTGTGCGCGGTGGGGTGGATTGAAGGAGCCGGGCAACGCGACCAGCCGGTGGGCCCGTTGCAGCGCTGGACCGCACGCCAGGCGCGCTGTGGGCGGCGCGTCTGGCCCGAGCGACGCCAGCAGGCGATGAAAGGGAGCTACCGCGTCAGGCGGCGGCAAGTGTGCGTGCGGGCTGCCGTGCAGGGATTCGAACCCCAATTACCTGATCCAGAGTCAGGCGTCCTACCGTTGAACGACACGGCAAAGCGAGGCTTGGCCGGTCAAAGCTTAACAGAGGCCCGAGTGCGTCAGAACGGCCGTAGGAGGCTTCTCTTCTCCGCCGTGACGCGCGGCAGATCTGCCGCCTGTGCCGGAAGCGCGCGCTCGTGCAGCCACCTCATCCGCGCCTCCTGCGCCTTCGAGAAGTAGTCTGCCGGCTCCTGGCCGTCCTTCAGCCCATCGCGCAGCTGCGCCAGCTCCGCCAGGAGCAGGTCCAGCCACCGCACCGCGTGCTCGCGACTCGCCGCCAGGTCAGCCCCCAACCCGGCCGGATCCTCGCCGACCAGCAGGGTCGCGTCGCGCAGCTCGGTCCCCGCCACGCGACCCATCTCGCGCCAGCTACTCTGCGCACTGGCCACGCGCAGCAGCGCCGCCGCCAGGAGCGCGGGCATCAGGCGGGCCCCCGCCGCCAGCGCGTCGTGCTCCCGCGCGTCCAGGAATAGCGCTTCCATCCCCAGACGCTCCCCCACGTGCGCGACGAACCCCACCGCGTCCTCATGCGCCGTGACGGCCGGGGAGATGCACCACACGCCCTTTACGAATGACGCCGGTTCGCCGTCCTGCCCCCAGCGGATCGGGTCGGCGTTCACGAAGTTCACGTTTCCCGGCAGCGCGCGCGCCGCCGCCGCGGTAGCCGGCTCATGTGCCTCCTGAAGGCTGCACACCACCGCTCCCTGGCGCAGGTTGGGGCCAATTGCCGTCAGCGCTTCGGTGAACCGCTCGCCACGCAGTCCGAGGAACAGCACCGCCGCCTGGCGCGCCGCCTCCGGCGCTACGTTGACGTAACGGTCGGCCACACCCCGCTTCTGCGCCGCGCGGGCGGTGTCGAAGTCCGGGTCCCACCCGATGACTGACGAGAAGATGCCCGCTCCGCGGAGCTGCGACGCCAGCTCCCCGCCCACCCCGCCCACTCCCAGCACGGCCGCCACCGGCTTCTCAGCCACGCCTGTCACGCGCTCCCTCGCCCACCAGCGGGGAAGTGTAAAGCGTGGTGTACTGCGCGCCGTGCGCGTGAAGCACGCTCTGCACCACATGGAGATCGCCCACAGTCCACTCGCGGAAGAGCGTCGAGCCGGCACCGTGGTGGTCGATCTCTCGAAGCCGCTCGCGGGCCTCCC
>DASTZM010000606.1:0-3763 GCA_035764305.1 Chloroflexota bacterium
GAAGTCGGGCACGCCGTCGAACGAGCCGTAGCACAGCGGGAAGACGAGCTGCGCCTCGCGGTTGAGCGCCTTGCCCACGTCGAGTGCGACCGGCGCGTCGAACAGTCCCAGGATCGCTACCGTTCCGCGGCGCCGCACCAGCGCGAGCGACTGCGGCACCGTCTCGGCGTGGTCTCCCACCGTCTCGACCACCAGGTCGGCCATCGCGCCTCCCGTGAGCTCGCGCAACGCCTTCTCCGACTCGTCAGGCGCCTCGGGCAGCACCGCCGTCGCCCCCAGGTCGCGTGCCAGAGCCGCCTGGTGCGGGTGGCGCGCCGTCACGTAGACCTCCGCCGCGCCCAGTCCCCTGGCGGCCAGCAGCGCCGTCAGACCAATCGTCCCCGCCCCCAGGACGGCGACGCGCGCCCCGTCCTTCATTTTGGCGAGGCGCACGGCATGCACCGACACCGCCAGCGGCTCGACCAGCGCCCCCTGTTCGGCCGAGACACCCCGCGGCAGCGGGAAGAGCCCGCGTACGTCGCGCTTGGTGTACGGCGCGTACGACCCCGTCCAGTCGTCACCGCCCCGCTTCTGCTCGCAGTGCACCGGCGCGCCGGCGCGGCACCACTCGCACCCGCCGCACATCCGTCCGGCGGGTGGGTCGATGGTCACCAGGTCGCCCACTCTGACGCGCGGCACCTCACCCGGATGCGGCCGTATCTCCACCACGTCTCCGGCGGCCTCGTGCCCCCACCAGTAGCCTGGCGGCGTCTCGCGTGTCCCGCGCCGGTAGCCATGCAGGTCGCTGCCGCAGATGCCGCACGCCCGCACGCGCACCAGCGCCGTCCCCGGCTCCAGCGCAGGCTCGGGCAGCTCGGTCAGCTCGACCGCACGCGGTCCGATCCGAGCTACTCCCAGCATGAGCCCGCACTATAGTTGCTCCGGTGACGTCCTCGCCTCACGAGCTTCGCGCGCCCTACACCATCAAGCTCACTGGTCAGCCTGTGTCGCTGGCCGACATCCCGCCGCGCCAGGACGGCGGCTTCACAAAGAAGACCGCCAAGCCGCGCCTGAAAGAGCTGAATGAGCGTCTGCACACCCTCCAGGAGGCGCTCTACGCCGCCAATCGCCGATCGGTGCTGATCCTTCTCCAGGGCACCGACACCGCGGGCAAGGGCGGCACGATCGAGCACGTCATGGGCGGCGTCGATCCGGCCGGCTGCCACGTGATCGGGTTCAAGCGCCCCACCGAGCTCGATCTGGCGCACGACTTCCTGTGGCGCGTACACCCGCACGCTCCGGCCCAGGGGATGATCTCCATCTTTGACCGCTCGCACTACGAGGACGTGCTCATCGTCCGCGTCCACGACCTGGTCCCGCCGGGCGTGTGGCAGGCCCGCTACGAGCACATCAACGCCTTCGAGAAGCTGCTCGCCGACAGCGGCACGATCATCCTGAAGTTCTTCCTGCACATATCAATGGAAGAACAGGCCGAACGTCTGAAGGCGCGCGAGGAGGAAGAGGACAAGCGCTGGAAGCTCAACCCGGGCGACTACGAGGAGCGCAAGCGCTGGGACGACTATGAGCAGGCGTACGAGGCGATGCTCACGCGCTGCGCCACCGAGTACGCGCCGTGGTACGTCGTCCCGGCGGACCGCAAGTGGTTCCGCAACCTCGCGGTGGCCGAGACGATCGTCGACGTTCTCGGGCGCCATGAAACGGAATGGTGCGACGCTCTCCTGGAGCGGGGGCGGAAGAATTACGAAGCGCTGAAGAAGGAGTTACGGGGCAGCTAACAGGCACGGCGGTTGCGTTAGCAGCCAGTTGGCTGCCATGCGCCCCGCTCCGCCCCAGCGCCTGATCATCCACCGGCGGGTGAGCCGCTACGCCAAGCGGCCGCCCCGCCTGCGCCGCCGGCCGCGCGGCGCCATCGCGCTGATCCTGCTGTCGGTCAACCTGTTCCTATTCACGACCATGGGCTGCACCACCGCCTTGGTGGGAGGCGGCGTCGCCGCGGCGCACGCCTATACCCAGGTCACCCGGGACCTGCCCGACCCCGACAGCATCGGCTCGCAGCCCGTCCCGCAGGTCACCCAGCTCTACGATCGCACGGGGCAGCACCTGCTCTACGAGTTCTACGAGGAGCGGCGCATCAACGTCCCCCTGCGTGACGTCACGCCGATCATGCAGCAAGCCACGCTGGCCATCGAAGACGCCAAGTTCTACGAGCATCGCGGCTTCGACCCGCTCAGCATCCTGCGCGCCGCCTGGCTCAACTACCGTCATCAGGACACCGTCTCCGGCGCATCGACGATCACGCAGCAGCTGGTCAAGCGGATGCTGCTCAGCGACGAGCAGACCTACATCCGCAAGCTGCGCGAGATCGTCCTCGCCTCGCGCGTCGAGATGCTGTACCCGAAGGACACCATCCTGGAGATGTACCTGAACCAGGTGTACTACGGGAACCAGGCCTACGGCGTCGAGGCCGCGGCGCTGTCCTACTTCGGCAAGTCGGCGCGTGACCTCGACCTGGCGGAGGCATCGCTGCTCGCGGGGCTCGTCCAGGCGCCCTCGCTCTATGACCCGGTCCGCAACCCCAACGCCGCCTTCGACCGCCAGCAACAGGTGCTCGAGCAGATGGTCAAGCACGGCTGGGCCACCGCCGAGGACGCCGCCGCCGCGGCCGAGCGCACGCGTTCCATGACCTACCGCATGCAGGAGTCCAACATCCGGTATCCCCACTTCTCGTTCTTCGCCAAGGACAAGTTGCTCGAGAAGTTCGGCCCCGATCAGGTCCGGCTGGGCCTCAAGGTCATCACCACGCTCGACGTCGACATGCAGGAGCGCGCGGAGGAGATCGTGCGCCGGCGCATCGACGAGATTCGCTGGCAGAAGGTGAACAACGGCTCGCTCGTCGCCATCGACCACCGGACGGGAGAAGTCCTCGCCCTGGTGGGGAGCTACGACTTCTATGACGAGGCGATCGACGGCCGGGTGAACGTCGCCACCGCACCTCGCCAGCCGGGCTCCTCGTTCAAGCCCTTCACGTATGCCACCGCCTTCGCCACCCGCCGCTTCTTCCCCGGCAGTCAGGTGGTCGACGAGCCAATCTCCATGCGCGACTTCGGCAGCCCCGGCGGCTTCTACCGGCCGCTGAACTACGATCTCCGCTGGCACGGCACCATCACGCTGCGCGGCGCGCTGGCCAACTCCTACAACATCCCCGCCGTGCTCCTCCAGGATGCGGTGGGGACCCAGAACGTGATCACCACCGCGCGCAAGCTCGGCATCAGCACCGAGCTGCCCGCGGTCCCCAGCCTGACGCTCGGCGCCGGCACGGTAAAGCTGCTCGAGATGACCGGGGCGTACGGCGTCTTCGCCAACCAGGGTCAGCGCCTGGACACCACGCCGTTCCTCAGCGTGACCGACCAGGAGGGGCGCACCCTCTATCAGCTGCAGCCCGACCCCGACCGCGAGATCTGGCCCGAGACGGCCTTCCTGATCACCGACGTCCTGTCCGACCGCAACGCGCGCCGCCCCGCGTTCGGCAACGTCCTCGACCTCGCCGCCAACCGCACCGCCGCGGTGAAGACCGGGACCACCAACGACTACAAGGACTCCTGGACCATCGGCTACACGCCGTCGCTGGTCGTCGGCGTGTGGGTCGGGAACACCGACAACTCCCCGATGCTGCAGGTGGCGGGCTCTCTGGGCGCGGGCTACATCTGGAAGGACTTCATCGACCAGACCTTTGCCGGCCAGCCCGACGAGAAATTCCCCGTCC
>DASTZM010000607.1:0-3688 GCA_035764305.1 Chloroflexota bacterium
GCCACCGTGTTCACGAAGCGCTCGATCCGCACCAGCGCCTCTTCGATCTGCTCGTACGCCGTCGCGTAGCACATCCGCACGTGCCCCTCGCCGCTCGGTCCGAAGGCGCTGCCGGGTACGACGGCGACGCGCTCGGCGTAGAGCAGCCTCTCGGCGAATTCGTCGCTCGTCAGACCCGTTTTCGCGATCGACGGGAAGGCGTAGAAAGCGCCCTGCGGACGGCCGCACTCCAGCCCGATTCGGTTGAGCCCGGTGACGAACATCTCGCGCCGGCGCGCGTACTCGTCCAGCATGCGCTGCACCTCGGCCTCCCCGTTGTCCAGCGCCTCGATCGCCGCGTCCTGTGCCGTCGTCGGCGCACACAGCAGCCCGTACTGGTGCACCTTCATCATCCCTTCGAGGATGTCCTTCGGCGCGCACGCGTAACCCAGCCGCCAGCCCGTCATGGCGTAGCTCTTGGAGAAGCCGTTGAGCAGGATCGTCCGCTCCCAGGCGCCGGGCAGCGCGGCGACGCAGGTGTGCTCCCAGCCGTCGTAGATCAGACGCGAGTAGATCTCGTCGGAATAGATCAGCAGATCGTGCTCCACCGCCAGCCGCACGATCGCCGCCAGCTCGGCGCGCGGCACCGCCGCGCCCGTCGGGTTGTTCGGGTAGCCCAGCAGGATCGCCTTGGTCCGCGGCGTCACCGCGCCGGCGATCTGGCGTGCCGTGATCGCGAAGCCGTTCGACGCGTCGGTGGGGACCATCACTGCGGTCCCCCCGGCGAAGACAACGCACGGGCCGTACGAGACGTAGGACGGTTCCGGGATGATCACCTCGTCCCCGGGGTCGATCGTCGCCCTGGCCGCCAGATCGAGCGCCTCGCTCACGCCCGCGGTGACGATGATCTCGCTCACCGGGTCGTAGTGCACGCCGTACAGGCGCTGCAGATTTCTGTCGATCCGCTCGCGCAGCTCGAACATGCCGAAGTTGGACGTGTATGCCGTGTGCCCCGCCTCGAGCGACGCGATGCCCGCGCGCCGGATGTGCTCCGGCGTGACGAAGTCGGGCTCCCCCACGCCGAGCGAGATCACGTTCTCCATCGAGTTCAGGATGTCGAAGAACCGCCGGATGCCCGACGCCGGCACGCGCCGTACGCGCTCGGCGACGCGGTGCCGCCTCTCGCGCGCTACCGGAGCCGCCGTCGCCTTCTGCACGGTCACAGCGCCGGCCTCTTCGTGTGCCAGTCGGTCGCCTGCTCGTAGGCGTACGCCGCGCGCAGCAGCGTCGCCTCGTCAAACGCCTTGCCAATCAGCTGCAGCCCAATCGGCAGCCCCTGCGAGTCGAAGCCGCACGGCACGCTGACTCCGGGCAGCCCGGCCACGTTGACCGGCAAGGTGCACACGTCCGAGAGGTACATCGCCAGCGGATCGTTCACTTTCTCGCCCACGCGGAACGCCGTCGTGGGCGACGTCGGCGCCGCCAGCACGTCGAACCGCTCGAACGCCTTGTCGAAGTCCTGTTTGATCAGCGTCCGCACTTTTTGTGCCTTCAGGTAGTACGCGTCGTAGTAGCCCGAGGAGAGGGCGTACGTGCCGAGCATGATCCGCCGCCGCACCTCGTCACCAAACCCCCGCCGCCGCGTCTCGTCCATGGCGCGCCACATGTCGTCCACGTCCGTCGCCGACAGGCCGTAGCGCGTCCCGTTGTAGCGCGCTAGATTGGACGACACCTCCGCCGGGGCGATGATGTAGTACGTCGCCAGCCCGTAGTCAGTGTGCGGCAAGGAGACCTCGCCCACCTCGGCGCCCATCTCCTCCAGCGTCGCGATCGCCGCCCGCACCGCGCGCTCGACCTCGGGCTCGGTTCCCTCGACGAAGTACTCTTTCGGCACGCCGACGCGCAGCCCTTTCACGCCCCCGGCAAGCGCGGCGCGGTAGTCCGGCACGTCCACCGGCGCCGTCGTCGAGTCGAGCGGGTCGAGCCCGGCGATGACTCGCAGTAGCATCGCGGTCCCTTCGACCCCGACCGAGAAGGGCCCCACCTGGTCGAGCGATGACGCGAAGGCGATCACACCGAATCGCGAGACGCGCCCGTAGGTGGGCTTCATCCCGACCACGCCGCACAGCGACGCCGGCTGGCGGATCGACCCGCCCGTGTCGGTCCCGAGCGATAGGAGACACTCCCCCGCCGCGACCGACGCCGCCGAGCCCCCGCTCGAGCCCCCGGGGACCCGCTCCAGATCCCACGGGTTGCGCGTCGTGCCGTCGAGCAGCTCGGAAAGCCCCGAGTTCTCGGTCGACGAGCCCATCGCGAACTCGTCCATGTTGAGCTTCCCGACCAGCACCGCCCCGGCTTCTCGCAGGCGCGCCACGACGGTTGCGTCGTAGGGCGGGACGAAGCCGAGCAGGATCTTTGAGCCGCTCGTCGTCTGCACGCCGTCGGTGCAAAACAGGTCCTTCAGCCCGACGGGGATGCCCAGGAGCTCGGGCGTCGCGCTCGCGTCCCCTTTCGCGGCGTCGAGCGTGCGGTCGGCGGCGTCGGCCTGCGCCAGCGCCTGGTCCGCGGTAACCGTCACAAAGGCGCGCAGCTGTCCGTCGAGGCGCTCGATCCGTTCCAGCACGGCCTCGGTGAGCGCGCGCGACGTGAGGTCGCGCTTGACCAGCAGGTCGCGCGCCTGGGGCGCCGTCAGGTACGCCGGACTCGAAGCTGCGTTTGCGCTCGCGGAGCCGGCTGAGCCGGCCGTCATTCCTCCAGCACGGCCTGCACGCGGAAGAAGCCGTCCTCCTGGCGCGGCGCGTTGGCCAGCGCCACCGCCTGCGGCAGAGGCGGACGCGCCGCGTCTGAGCGCATCACGTTGCGGATGTCCAGCACCTGCGCCGTGGGGGGGATGTTCTCTGTGTCCAGCGCTTGCAGCGCGCGGAAGTGTTCCAGGATCCCCGACAGTTGGTCCGCGAACCGCGCCCGCTCTTCCGGACTGATCCCCAACCTGGCAAGCGCGGCGACGTGATCGACATCGTCCGGGGTCAGCGCCACCGTAGGAGTGTAGCGCGGTCTCCCGCGCGGGCCGCCTAGAGGTTGCCGCCCAGAACGCGTGGACCCTGGGGCTGGGGCGCCCCCTTGCCCGCCTCGATCGTCACGCCCATCCAGCGGTACTTCGCCAGCATCTCCGGCAGGCGCACCACCCAGTACGCCTTCCCATTGCTGTCGGGCCGGAAGGTCCCGCCGTCGACACGTTTGTCGTCCTGGGTTGTCATCCAGCACTGGAGCGACTGATCCGGCTTGATCTGCGGGACCCCATAGGCGATGACCACGGCTTTGTTGCGGTCCGGCGCCATGAGCACCTTCCCGGTCGCCTGAGGAGCCGCCTCCATCCCGGAGAGAGGTCGCGCAACCAGGTTCGGCTGGTAGACGATCGAGAGCGTGTCCGACAGCTGGGCCATCGCGTAGTCGGCCTTCCCACGCGCGTCCAAGAGCTGGCGCTGCGCCGCGACGGCGTACCCGCCCGTGGCAACCGCAATGACCAGTGATGCGGCGGCGACCAGTCCCGAGAGGCGTTGTGCCGAGGCCCACCCCGCCGTGCGCGCGGCAGGCTGCGGCGCGGGAGCCGGCGGCTGCGTCTCGGGCTGGGTAGGTGTCAGGTGCGCGCGGGTCAGCAGACGCTGCCTCACGTGCGCCGGCGGCGCCACCTGCTCGACCGATAGCGCCA
>DASTZM010000608.1:0-4511 GCA_035764305.1 Chloroflexota bacterium
ATGGAGAGCGACGCCAGCGTCACCGTCAGCCTTGGTGGGCGGTCCCTCGTCAGCGGCGGTCGCGCGGCGTCCCTCGTGACCGAGTCGAAGAAGCTCGCCGACGGCACGCAGATCCACGAGGTCAAGTGGGCCGGCGACTACCAGCCCGCAGAGTTCGATGGCGGCCAGCTCGCCGGCCTGGTCCAGCTGCGCGACGACCTCATCCCGCAGCAGCTGCGGCAGATCGACCTGCTCGCCTCGACCCTCGCCGGCACCGTCAACGAAGTCCACCGCGGTGGGTTCGGCATCGGGACGTACGCCAGTAAGGTCTCCAACTTCTTCGAGCCCATGATGGGCGCCTCCCTCAGCCAGACCGGCCTCGGCCACGACCTCGTCGCCGGCACCATCACCATCGGGAATCAGACCCTCACCATCGACCCACTCAACCAATCCATCACCGACGTCATGAGCCAGGTCACCGCGGCGATCGACGCCCAGCCCGGCGTCACCGCGGCGTCCAGCTGGTCGCTCGACCCCACCACGGGGCGCGTCTCACTCACGTACGGCACCGCCGTCGCCGGCACTACGATCAAGTTCGGTGGCGCATCGGACAGCAGCAACCTGCTCTCGTTGCTCGGCTTGATCGGCGCCTCCGACGTCAACACCGGAACCGACTCCTTCGGCAACTTCACCCACCAGGTCACCGGCACCGACGCCGTCGCGCTCGTCAGCGCCGCATCGATCCAGCTCGACAGCGCGATCAAGGCGGACATCAACGCCATCGCTACCGCCGCCGGTTCCAGCTCCGGCCTCACCACGTCGAGTGGACCGGGTGACAACCGCAACGCACTCGCGCTCGTCGCGCTGCAGCGCGGCGCGTTCGCCGCGCTCGGCAGCGCCCCCTTCGAGGACTTCTACGCCAACTCCGCCGCCGACCTCGGCGCGATCGCCCGCCAGGCCGGCCAGTCCGCCGCGACGCAGCAGCTCCTCGTCGAGCACCTCGAAGCCCGGCGCGAGTCCCTCTCCGGCGTCTCGCTCGACGAAGAAGCCACCCGACTCATCCAGTATCAGCGCGCCTACCAGGCCGCCGCGCGCGGCATCTCCGCGCTCGACGAGATGCTCGACACCATCATCACGCGCATGGGCCGCGTCGGCAACTAGCCCGGTATTCAGGAAAGCACATGCGAGTCACCTCACGCTCCATCGTCGATAACGTCGTCCGCCAGCTCCAGCAGAACGCGCAGGCGCTCGACAAGATCCAGTCCCAGGTCACCTCAGGCAAGCGCATCACGCGCGTCTCAGACGACCCAGCCGCCGCCTGGCGCGCGCTGCGTCTCCGCCGCGAGCACGCCGGCAACGATCAGCTCCTCCGCAACCTCGACGAAGCGCGCAACTGGCTCGCCGGCAACGACCGCGTGCTCCAGGGTGCCACCGACACGATCGCGCGCGTGCGCGAGCTCGCCGTCCAGGGCGCCGACGACGCCTACGCTGCCAACGATCGCATCGCCCTGGCCGATCAGGTCAAGCAGCTCAAAGAGGCCACCGTCGCTCTCTTCAACGACGCCAACCACATCGGGCAGTCGCTCTTCAGTGGCCGCCGCACCGACCTGCCACCGTTCACGCTCGACTCGTCAGGAAACGTGCGATACGCTGGCGAAACCGGCGTGAACATTCCGCCGGCGTCGAGCGACCTCACCGCCACGAGCGGCATCGAGGCGCTGAGCCTCACCGATTCCGCCTCTGCGACGCCGGGGACCTACCGTGTGTCCGTCGCTGCCGCGGCCGCGGGCACCGCCGACGTCACCATGACCCGCTACGACTCGCTCGGCGTCGCCGTCCCCGGCGCGACCGAGACCGTCACGGTGACCGTCCCCGCCGCTGGGGCGCTTGCAGTGGTGGACTTCTCCGCTCTCGGCCTCACGCTCACCGCCAACGACGCGCTCGGCGCGACGGCGTTCGCCGAGTCTCCCACCAGCCAGGTCTCTGTCAGCGACGCCGCGATCACGCGCGAGATTGGGAGCGGTGTGAACCTGCCCGTGAACCTCACCGGCAGCAAGTTCCTTTCGTTCCTCAACGATCTGAAGTCGCTCGAGACCGCGCTCCGCTCCGCGAGCCAGCCGGCCATCGCCAAAGGGATCGCCGACATGGATCGTCACTTGGAGACGGTCCTGGTCGCTCAGGCTGAGGTGGGGACGCGCCTCAACCGCGTGGAGGACACCGAGCAGCGCCTGCGCGAAGCCGACCTCGAGGTGACGCGAGTCCAGACCGCGACCGAGGATGCGGATCCCATCGAGACTCTGACCCGTCTGACGACCCAGCAGATGATCTACCGCACAGCGCTCGAGACCAGCGCGCGCGTTGTGCCGATGAGCATCCTCGACTTCCTGCGCTAGCCGTGTCTGCGCGCAAGCGCCGCCCCGCGGCGAGTCCCGCGCGCGGCCTCTCACTCACCGTCCAGCGTTTCGGCGCCGCCGAGACGCTCCATGTCGATTCTGAGGACGTGATCACCTTCCCCGCTGGGCTTATCGGTATGGAGTCGCTGCGCCGCTTCGCCCTGCTCAGTGACCCGCGCATCGATCCCTGCCGGTGGCTTCAGTCGCTGGACGACCCCGATGTCTCATTCGTTGTCGTGGATCCCCGCGTGATCGACCCGTCCTACTCCGTCGATTTCGACCAGGGCGAGCTTGTCGACTCTTCGGAAGTCCTGGCCATCATGACCATCCACGTCGATCCGAAGCGCTCGACGGCCAATCTCCTCGCTCCGGTGCTGGTGGATCTCGCGGCGCGCACCGGTCGTCAGGTGGTCCGGCACGAGAGCGGCTACGATGTCCGCCACCCTATCGCGCACGAGGGCTGGGAGAAGCGGTAGGGTGCTGGTGCTTCAGCGCAAGACGGGCCAGGTGATCCACATCGGCGACGACGTCGAGGTGGTCGTGCTCTCCGTCAGCGGTGACCAGGTGCGCCTCGGCATCGAGGCCCCGCGCGCAGTGCGCGTCCTCCGTGGGGAGCTCCTCGGTGCTATCGAAGAAGAGAATCGACTCGCCGCCTCGCCCCCTTCAGTCGAGGGTGTCGGCGCCGCGCTCGGCGCGCTCTCGCTCCGCTCGGGCGCCGAGCTCTAGCGCGCCACTGCGTCGCGGCGGGTCGCTCAGCCCCTCAGGCTGACGTTCGTCTCGCGTCCGCCGGGCGCGCGACCCACGTTGGCCCCACCCGCCTGCGCGCGCGCCGCCTCTTCCCAGGCGGGGATCAGCGACCGCACCAGGTCTTCTACTTCCTGGGCAGCCGCGGCGTCGCGCTTGACGTTCGCCGTCACCAGACGCTGATAGAAATACTCGTACAGACGCAGCAGGTTCTGCGCGATGTCACCTGCCTCCACGTTGATGCTGCCCATCAGCTCCGCCACGATGTCCTGCGCGCGCAGCAGGTTCCGCCGTGCGCTCTCGTGGTCCCCCGCTTCCAGCGCCAGGCGCCCTCGCCCGGTGAAGCGTACGAGCCCCTCATACAGCAGCACCACCAGCTGACCCGGGTCCGCCGTCTCGACCTGCGCTCGCTGGTAGCGGCCGTATGCCTTTTGGTGCAGCGCCGCCACGGCGGATGCCTTCGTCGGCGGCGTCATGTCCAGCATTCCACTCGCCTGAAGCGTACTACTATCCGCCGTTCAACGCGCCGAGCTGGCCGAGCTGACCGGACAGCTGCGAGCTCTGCTGCTGGAGCTTCGCCATCGCCGTTTCCAGGTCCGCGAATCTCTTCTCCAGCGCCCGCTGTCGAAGGTCGAGCCGCTGCTGCATGAGGCGCATCCGGTCGCCGATGTCTCGCAACTGCCGGTCCGCGGTTGTCTGCGTGGTATTGAGAGGGCCCGTGTACGACGTTGTGTCGCGCAGATAGGTGTTCAGCGTCGAGAGCGGTCCCGTCGCCGACGTGAGGAGCGACACCACGGCCGTCGAGTCTGTCTGCAACGCCGTCGTCAGCTTCGACTCGTCCAGTGTCATTTGACTCGTCGTGCCCGGTGACGAGCCTATCGCTCCGGTGTTGATCCCGATGTCCGGCAGCGAGAGATAATCAGTTGTCAGCGACGAGTCGGCTGTGTTGACCACCCGCCTCAGGCGCCCCTCGATCGTCTGGATCACGCTGCTCCCGGTGAAGACCGAGGCGCTGCCACCCGCCGGATCGACCGCCTGCTGCTGCTTGATCAGCGTCAGCGCCTCGTTGTAGGCCTTGATGAAGTCCTTGACGCCGTTGACCGTCGTCGCGACGTCCTGCGCCACGTCCACCGTCGTCGTCCCCACCGCTTTGAGCGTGAGTGTGACGCCCGAGACCGCGTTGGTGACCGTGTTGCTCGTGCTCGACTGCACCGGCCCACCGTTGATCTTGTACTGCGCCGGCTTGCCGTACTGCTGCGTTGCCCCCGTGATCCCCAGCGCGCCCAGCAGCCCTCCCGTGTCCGTCACCGCGATCGCCGCCGGCCCCGTGTCCTTCGCCACGAGCGAGAAGGTATCGGTCGCGGCGTCGTAGCTCGCCGTCACCTTTGCGGCCGA
>DASTZM010000609.1:0-8727 GCA_035764305.1 Chloroflexota bacterium
GCGGCTAACACTCGACGCGCACGTCGAGGCAGCGCGTCTGGCTCCACTTCTGGTTGGCGATGCCGCCGAAGTACACGAGGACGACCCACAGCACCGCGACGGTGACCAGTGTGGCGACGACACCGATGGCGATCTGGCGCGGCGTGATCCGCACCGGGGGCGGGGGCGGAGGCTCCTTACCGAACTCCGACAGGGGCACAGTGGGCGGGCGCCCGGGGCGCCGCCGGCGCGCCCCGGCCTGGGCGGCGGTCTCGCTCGCGTCGCTCGCGGTCATATGCGTGGTCTCTCCCGGCGTCGCTGCTCGATCTGGAAGCGGTGGATGCAGCGCTGCAGCCGCTCGCGTAGCTGCTTGTCGATCTGCTCGAACTGGGTTCCGATCTTGTACTTGGTGCGGCTGCCCGCCGTACTGGGGATACACTTGGCGACGCGCGTCTCGGTGAGGAAACATCCGGAGCCCATGGGATACGGGAACCGCAGACGGAGGCGTGAGCCCTCGGGGATCTCGGTCTCGGACTCCAGCCCGACGCCGCCGCCGCTGAGATCGGTGACGGTCGCGGCGACGGGGCGCCAGGCGCCCTCGGCCTCGCTGGCGCCGAAGCCGCGGTGCCACATGGCGCACTCCAGCGGCTGGAGCTTTATGTAGAGCCGGAAGTGCGCGCGCTGCTGCTGTCGCCCGACCGCGAGCACCCGGATCTGGAGCGTGGCCATGGTCTGCAGCCCGCCGGGGGTACGCTGGACAATCTCGCCATCCAGGTACATCGTCGGCGCAGCCTGCCCGCGCGAGTCGAAGGTGGGTACGGTCAGATAGGCCATGTCGCCGACGGCGACGGAGACGTTCATGCCCCGCCGGGTCGGCCAACCGATCACGACCGTGTCGTCGCGGATGTCCTCGATGCGGCTCTTGAAGCCTTCGCCCTCGACGGCTTCGTCGGTGTCGAGCTCCACGGTGCAGTTCAGGCCGACCTTGATCCCGGGGAGCGTCGCGACCATGTGGGGTTCCCTTCCGGACGGACGGAACTATGCCGCCAACCCGCGCAGCACGTCGAGCACTAGCTCTTCCGGCACGTCACCGTCGACGCGTGTCTCCCCCAGACCGGCGCTGAGCACCCAGCGGAGCCGCGCGCCGCTCGACTTCTTGTCGCTCGCCGCCGCCGCCAGGAGCTGCTCGGGCGTGGCGACGGCCGGGTCGTAGCGGACGGGGAGCTCGTTGAGCCGCAGCGCCGCCTCGATTCGCTCGACCAGGTCGCGATCGATCAGCCCGCGCCGCCGGCTGATCTCGGCCGCCGCGACCATGCCGATCGCAACTGCTTCGCCGTGCAGGTAGCGTCCGTAGCGACTCACCGCCTCCAGCGCATGGGCGACCGTGTGGCCGAAGTTGAGCACGACGCGGATCCCCTTTTCGGTCGGGTCCTCCGCGACGATCTTCATCTTCCGGCGCACACAGCGCTCGATGACGTCGAGCAGATCGCCGCGACCCAGCTCGGCCTGGCTGGTGCGCTCGAGCCGCTCGAACAACGCCGGGTCGAAGATCAGCGCGGTCTTGAGTACTTCGGCCCAGCCGGAGTCGCGCTCGCGCACGGGCAGCGAATCGAGCAGCGCGACGTCGATCAGCGTGAGGCGTGCCTGATGGAAGGCGCCGACCAGGTTCTTGCCCTGCGGCAGGTTCACCGCCGTCTTGCCGCCGACAGAGCTGTCGACCTGGGAGAGAACGGTAGTGGGGACCTGGACCCACGCCATCCCGCGCAGGTACGTCGCGGCGACGAACCCGGCCAAGTCGCCGATCACGCCACCGCCCAGCGCGACGACCGTGTCGCGCCGCTCCGCGCGCAGATCCGCCAGCCAGGCGTAGAGCTCGGCCGCGGTGGCGAGCGACTTGGAGGACTCTCCCGCGGCGACCGCCGCGAGCTCGGGCGTGAAGCGCGCCTCTGAGAGCGACTCCAGCGCCGCGCCGCCGTGCAGCGCGGCGATCTCCGGGTGGGTGACGACGAAGGCCCGCCCCGTGAAGCCCAGCTCGGCCATTCGCTGCCCGAGCGCGCTGAGGACTCCGTCACCAAACACGACGTCGGCGCCGGACGAGGTGGACGCGGGCGCGGCGGTGGCGGTCATGGTCGCGACTCCAGGAAGTCAAGTATTGCCTCAACGACGCGGTCGATGCCGAGCGCTTCGGTGTCCAGCCGCAGGTGCGCGCCGGCGTAGACCGACTCGCGCGCCTCGCGCAGCGCGGTGAGCCGTCCAACAGCATCACCGGAGAGCAATGGGCGCCCGGCACCGGCTTGCCCGACGCGCTGCGCGAGCACCTCGACCGGCGCGTCGAGCCAAACGACGGTGCCGCCATCCCACAGCCGGCGCCGGTTTGCCGGATCCACCGGCGCGCCACCTCCCGTCGCGATCACGGCCGCGGGGCGGGCGACCGCGTCGGCGACGGCGTCGCGCTCGATCGCCCGGAACGCCGCCTCGCCTTCGTCCCGGAAGAGGTCAGGGATCGAGCGGCCGGTGCGCTGGACGATGAGGTCGTCGGTGTCCACGAAGTCACGCCCCAGGCGCGCCGCGAGGGTCCAGCCCACGGTCGACTTCCCGCTTCCGCTCAGTCCGACGAGCACAACGTGGCCAGCGGCCGTCACCCCGGCCCACTCCGAGAGGGAGCGGGGGCTTCGGCGCGTGGCGGGAGGGGGACGGTTGGGCCGGCGGTCGCCATCAGCGCCGCGTGGCGCAGCGCGTGATCGGCCAGGACGAGCGCGGCCATCGCCTCAACGATCGGAACGGCGCGGGGCAGAACGCAGGGGTCATGCCGCCCGCGCCCCTGCAGCTCGTCGTCCTCGTGCCAGACGTTGACCGTGCGCTGCGAACGCATCACGGTGGCGGTGGGCTTGAACGCGACGCGGAAGTAGACCGTCTCGCCGTTGGTGATGCCACCCTGCACGCCGCCGCTACGGTTGGTGACCGTACGCACGCGGTCGCCTTCCATATGGAAGGGGTCGTTGTGCTCCAGACCGGTCAAGTCTGTCCCGGCGAAGCCCGAACCGATCTCGAAGCCCTTGCTTGCGGGGAGACTGAGCATCGCCTTGGCCAGGTCGGCCTCCAGACGATCGAAGACGGGTTCCCCCCAGCCGGGCGGGCAGCCACGTACGGCGCAGGTGATCGTGCCTCCGAGCGAGTTGCCGTCCTTGCGCGCAGCCTCGACGGCCGCGATCATGCGCTCGGCGACTGACAGGTCCGGGCAGCGGATGATGGTCTGATCGACGTCGTCGCGGGTCACCGTCTCGAGGTCGCTTACAACCGTGCCCATCGCAAGCCGACCGACCTTCGAGACCCAGGCGACGATCTCGACACCGTTTGTGTGCGCGAGCAGCTTGCGCGCGATGGCGCCGGCGGCGACGCGCCCGGCGGTCTCGCGGGCGCTGGTCCGGCCCCCGCCGCGGAAGTCGCGGGTGCCGTACTTGGCGTCGTAGGTGTAGTCAGCGTGGCTGGGGCGGTACTTGACCCGCATCTCGCGGTAGTCGTCGGACCGCGCGTCGCCGTTGGCGATGTGCAGGGCGATGGGTGTGCCGAGCGTGAGCCCTTCGAATACGCCACTCAGGAGCTTGACCGCGTCGGCCTCTTTGCGCTGCGTGGTGATGCGCGACTGGCCAGGGGCACGGCGGTCGAGCTCGGGCTGGATGTCGTCTTCGGCGAGCGGGAGACGCGGCGGACAGCCGTCGACGACGGCGCCGATGGCGGGACCGTGGGATTCGCCCCAGGTGGTGACTCTGAAGAGGTGACCGAAGGTGTTAGCCATGCGCGGTACGGGCCGCGAGGGCGCGGCGGCCGGCTTCCATCATGACGTCCACGGGAGCCGGACGGCCGGTCCAGCGTTCGAAGGAGGCGGCGCCCTGATAGATCAGCATGGGGAGCCCTTCAAGCGTACGCGCGCCGGTGCTGTCAGCGGCCTCAAGCAGTGGGGTGCGGGCGGGATTGTAGACCAGGTCGTAGACGAGAAGGTGGGGGCCGAGCAGCGAGGAAGAGAGGGGTGACTGCCCCGGGGCTGGACCGCTGGACATGCCGATGCTGGTGCTGTTGACGAGCAACTGCGCCTCGCTTAGCGGGCGTCTGAGCGCCCCATCATCGAGCGGCAGCACGGCGGTCTCGACACGGTCGCCAAGGCGCGCGGCGAGCGCGTGAGCGCGGTCAATCGATCGGTTGGCGATCCACAGACGGCGCACGCCAGCGCGGGCGAGGCCGACGGCGACGGCGAGCGCGGCACCGCCGGCGCCGAGCAGCACCGCGGCGGTGCCGCGCGGCTCAAAGCGCGCCTCGTCGGTCAGCGCGCGGAGGAACCCCTCGGCATCGGTGTTATGGCCGATCAGCCGCGCGCGGTCGACGATGAGCGTGTTGACGGCGCCGATCTCGCGGGCCTCGGCCGGGAGCTCATCGGCGCCTTCCAGCGCGGCGCGCTTGTGGGGGATGGTGACGTTGCAGCCCAGCCAGCAGCCGCCGCGCAGCCGGTCCAGGAAGGATGGCACGTCCTCGGGCGCGACCTCGTGCGCCTCGTAGCGCACGTCCAGGCGAAGATGGTCGAAGGCGGCTTGCTGGAACTGGGGGCTGATGGAGTGCTTGACCGGATGCCCGATGACGCCGGCCGCGAGGGTCACGACCCGGTCCTCACGCCTCGCGCGTGCTCCCCGGCGCCAGGCGCTCCAGATCGGGCCAGAACGTGGGGTAGGAGATGTCGACGCATTCGCCGCCGGCGATGAGCGCCGGCGCCCCGGCCGCAAGCGCCGCGACGGCGAGGGACATGGCCATGCGGTGGTCGTCGTGACTCTCGACCTCGCCGCCGCGCAGCGTGCCGCCCTCGATCACCAACCCATCGTCGAGCTCGGTCACCCGGGCGCCGAGGGCTGAGAGCTCGCGCGCGGTAGCGGCGAGCCGGTCCGACTCCTTGACGCGCAGCTCGGCGGCATCGCGCACGGTGGTGGTGCCTCGCGCGACCGCGGCGGCGACGGCGAGCACGGGCACCTCGTCGATCAAGCGCGGAATCAGCGCGCCGCCCACGTCGACGGCGCGCAGCTCGCTCGACTCGGCGATCACGTCAGCGACAGGCTCGCCGCCCGCGATGCGCTCGTTCTCGAGCGTGATGCGGCCGCCCATCTCACGAAGAACGTCGAGGATGCCGGTGCGCGTCGGGTTGATGCCGACGTTGCGCACGAGGACCCGGGCGTTGGGGTGCACGCAGCCGGCGACGAGCCAGAACGCCGCGGACGAGATATCGCCCGGGACGATCACGTCGATGGCGCGCAGGCTTTCATGCTGCGTCAGGCCGTGGATGCGAAGGGTACGTCCGTCGCGCTCGATGCGGGCACCCTGGGCGCCGAGCATGCGCTCGGTGTGGTCGCGACTCTCCTCGGGCTGCGCGATCTGGGTGACGCCGTCGGCGTAGAGCCCGGCGAGCAGCAGGCAGCTCTTGAGCTGCGCGCTGGCGACGCTAATCTCGAGGTGCGCGCCGCGCAGCGAAGCAGGCATGGCGGCGAGTGGCAGCAGTCGATCGCCATCTCGCGCGGCGAGGCGGGCGCCGAGGCGGCGGAGCGGCTCGATGACGCGCCCCATGGGGCGCGAGCGCAGCGACGCATCCCCCGTGAGCACAGACAGAAAGGGCTGCGCCGCGAGGATGCCGGTCAGCAGACGCGCGGTGGTGCCGGAGTTGCCGGCGTCGAGGACATCGGCTGGCTCGCACAGGCCGCGCGTCCCACGTCCTTCCACGACGAGCACGGCGTCGGCGCGCTCGTCCTGGCCGGTGGCAGGGTTGCGGCGCAGGTCGTCGGTGAGCTCGCCACCGGGCCAGCGGCGGCGCACGGTGGCTCCCAACGCGCGCATGCACGCCGCGGTGGAGAGGCAGTCGGCGCCGAGCCCTGCGCCGGTGACCGTGGCGGTGCCGCGCGCGACGGCGTTGAGCATCACCGCGCGGTGGGTAATGCTCTTGTCGCCGGGCACTGTGACCTCACCCCGCAGCTGCGCCGCGGGGCGCACGACACGCACTCCGGGGCGGGTGGCGACCGCCATCAGGCCAGGTCCATCAAGCGAGGGCAAGCTCGCGCATCGTCTCGAGCGAGGGTACCCGCCGGCCAACGGCGCGCGCGACGGCGCGTATCGCCGCGACGCACTCGGCGAAGTGCTCCGGCGTGAGCGACTGCGCGCCGTCACACAGCGCCTCATCGGGCGTAGGATGGACTTCGACGAGCACGCCGTCGGCGCCCGCGGCGATCGCGGCGAGGCACATGCTCTTGATCAAGTACCACTTGCCGGTGCCGTGGCTAGGGTCGACGACGACCGGCAGGTGGGAGAGGCGCTTGACGAGGGGCACGGCGGAGAGGTCGAGCGTGTAGCGAGTGGCGTTCTCGAACGTCTTGATGCCGCGCTCGCACAGGATGACCTGGCCGTTGCCCTGCGCCATGACGTGCTCGGCCGCCATGAGCCATTCCTCGACGGTGCATCCTGGACCGCGCTTGAGCATGACGGGGAGCTCGGTGCGGCCGACTTCGCGGAGGAGCGGGTAGTTCTGGCAGTTGCGCGCGCCGATCTGGAGCACATCGGCGTAGCGCGCGACCAGCTCGACTGTGCCGGGCTCCATGACCTCGGTGATGATGGGGAGTCCCGACTCGGCCTTCGCCTCGGCAAGGAGCCGCAGACCCTCCTCGCCGAGACCCTGGAAGGCGTACGGCGACGAGCGCGGCTTGTAAGCGCCGCCACGCAGCACGTGCGCCCCGGCCGCTTTGACGCCGAGAGCGGTCTCGAGGAGCTGGACGCGGTGCTCCACGGTGCACGGACCGGCCATGACGACGATGTCCTGGCCGCCGATCTCCACCTGGCCGACGCGGATCGTCGTGGGGGGGATCTCGGGCGTCCGGGCTGCCAGCTTGTAGGGTTTCTCTCCCGCCATTCTCTTGTCTTTCCAGGTCATTTCCGGGCAAACAAAAAGGCAGAGGTCCTTGCCTCTGCCTTGCCCGGTGCGATGCGCTTGGCCCTATTTTGGGCCGCGCGGGATCACACCGGTTCGCTAAACCAGTACCAGTACGACGCGGTCTTGAGGGCCGAGCCGGTGGTCACGCTGTGCGCCAGTATAAGCGGGTCAGGTGGCGGCCGTCAATGGGGTGAGCCGAGTATCATTCGGCGCGGTGTCAAGGAGGTATCTACGGCGGCACACCATAGCGGGAGCCGCCGTGCTCGGAGCGTACCTGCCCCGCGCCGCGCGGGCCGACGACGAGCCAGCGCCAGTCGAGATCGCCGCCGAGGTCACGGTGCTGGTAGAGGAGCCTGCTCCGTCGGCTCCCACGGTCCCCGCGGTCCCTGCGGCGCCAGTCGAAGCCGTCGCGCCGGCGGCGCCGCCGCTGATCAGCCCGCTGGAACTACAGACGCTGGCGCTGGTGAACGGCGCGCGAACCGGACGTAGCTTGCCGCCGCTGGAGTGGGACCAGACGATGGCCGAGGTGGCGCGCGGGCACGCGGCGGACATGCTGCGGCGCGGTGTGGTCAGCCACACCGGGGCGGATGGGTCGTCGCCGGTCGAGCGGCTGCGACGCGCGGGGGTCAAGTTCCAGTTCGGCTCGGAGAACATCTGGACCTACTGGGGGCGCGTCCCGGAGCTCGGCCCGTCGACGATGCACGCGGCGATGATGGCGGAGCCGTTCGCGCCGGGTCTGTGGAACCACATCGGCAACATCCTGTACACGGGCTACCGCCGGATCGGGATCGGCCTGGTGGTCTCGCCGGACGGGGTGCAGTACCTGTCCGAGACGTTCGCGGACTAGCGACTACGCGACGAGGCGGGCGCGCACGATGATGCGGTGCGTGTCGACGCGGTACGGGTAGCAGCTGATCAGCGTGGCAACCGGCTCGTCGGTGGGCTCCATCCAGCGGGCGTTTTCGCGGCGCTGGGTCTCGGTCGCGCCCTGCTCGCGCACGATGGTCTTGCCTTCCACGCGATAGCGAAACGCGGTAGAGCCGCGGAACAGCTCGAACTCGTCGCCGGGGACGAGCTCAGGGAGGCGGCGGAACACCTCGCCCAGCACGTCGTTGTGCCCGGCCAGGACGACGTTCCCCGCATCTCCCGCGTCGACGCCGAGGTCGAGCCGCCCCACAGCGTACGACGCCGTCTCCATCTCCCCGTTGGGCAGGACACCTACGCTGACGACGCTGGTGTCCAGCCGGATGCGCGGGATGACGATGCGACTTGACGGGGGCAACTCGGTCTTGGTGGGGGCGACGGTGGGGTCGGCCGTCGGCGCGGAAGCGGGTGCCGCCGGAGCGGCCGGAGGCGCGGCCGTGGGCAAGGCGGGAGGCGTGATCGGCTCGGCGACGGGCGGCGCCGGCTGTCGCGGGCTGCCGATGAGCAGCGGTGTGGTGGGGGCGCCGGCCACGGCTGCGGGCGACGGCGCGGCGAGCTGCGCGGGCACAACGTCGGCCGGGCCCGAAGCGGTCGGGATGACAACGGAAAAGAGCGTCCAGCCCAAGCCGATCAGGGCGTACGGGCCGTAGCGCGTCAGCCAACCGCCCATCTCGTCGGTAGTACGTGCGCGACGGGCGCTATGGCCTGGGTCCGCGCAGCCAGCCGCCAACCAGACTGCCTAGCTCGCGCCAGTCGCAGCGCTGGACACGCGCGTCGGGCAGCGAGCGGAGCAGCGTCTCGCCGTAGCGCTTGGTCCACAGTCTCGAGTCCAGAATGACCACGGCGCCGCGGTCGGAGGTGCTGCGGATCAG
>DASTZM010000610.1:0-5207 GCA_035764305.1 Chloroflexota bacterium
CCGCCGGGCATCAAGTGGGCCCCCATCTGCGAGCAACGCAAGGAGGTGGAGGTGTTCCATGACGGTCCGCCCGGCTCGTGCCCGCCGGTCCTCCAGGCCGGCAACGACTGGCGCGCCGGCCTGCCGCCCCGCCCCACCCCCACCCCCACCGCCGCGTCCCAGTAGCTACTCCGTACACTTCCGACGCTCGTTTGGGTCTCTGGCGCAACGCCGACTTCCTGCGCCTGTGGTCCGGGCAGGTCATCTCCACCATCGGGAGCGGCATCTCCCGCCTCGCGCTCCCGCTGCTCGTGCTGGCCCTCACGGGCTCTCCCGTCCAGGCCGGCCTGATCGCCGCCGCGCAGCAGATCCCGTTCGTCATCCTCGGCCTGCCGGCCGGTGCGCTGCTCGATCGCTGGAATCGCAAGGCCGTCATGCTCACCTGCGACGCCGCGCGCCTGATCGCCTTCGGCTCGGTCCCCGTCGCGTGGGCACTCGGCCAGCTCACGCTTGGGCACCTGTACGTCGTCGCCTTCATCCACGGCACCGCGCTCGTCTTCTTCCAGATCGCCCAGCTCGCCGCGCTGCCGCGCGTCGTCCCCACCGGGCAGCTCGCCGAAGCCCACTCCCTCAATACCGCCTCCGAAGGGATCGGCACGCTGATCAGCCCGGGCATCGGCGGCTTCATCATCGGGCTCGCTCCGGCGGTCGCCGCCGGCGCCGCGCTGGCGTACACCGTCGACGCCTGCTCGTACGGCGTCTCGCTGCTCTCGCTCGCCAGCATTCGAGCGCCCTTCCAGACGCAGCGCGCGGCGCCGCCCATACGCCAGATCCATCGCCAGATCCTGGAGGGGTGGCGCTGGATCTGGGACCGGCGCGACCTGCGCTGGCTGATGCCCATCAACACCGCCCACCGCACCGCGTTCGCTCCCGTCCAGCTCGCCGTCGTCCTGCTGGGCACGCGCGCCCTCGGCGCCGATCCCGCCACCCTCGGCCTCCTGTTCAGCGCCGCCGGGGCGGGTGGCCTTGCTGCGTCCTTCTTCACGCCGCCCCTGCGCCGCCGCGTCTCCGTCGGGTACTGCATGCTCGGCCTGACCGCGGTGCACGCCGCTGCCCTCGTCGTGGTGGCCTTCGCGCCCAACGTGCTCGCCGCCGCTCTCGGCCTGTTCGTCGCCGGTGCCATGGAGAACATGACCGGCATCGTCCAGGTCTCCTACCGGCTGGCGGTGATCCCCGACGCGCTGCAAGGGCGCGTCAACTCCAGCTACCGCTTCGTCTCCTACTGCGGTTCGACGCTCGGCACAGCCGCTGGGGGCGTGCTGCTTGCTGCGCTCGACGCCCGCGTCGTCCTTGCGCTCGTCGCCGCGACGATCGGCCTGATCTCGATCGCCAGCGCACTCACACCTGTGCGCAAGCTGTAGAGGCCCGGGGCGCCCGGCGCCATCCCAGGAGCCGTGCTAGGATGCCCGCCGTGACAATCGACGAGAAGCGCCTCGCCAGGAACCCCAAGAGCGCGGCTCTGTATGAGCGCGCGGGAAAAGTCTTCCCCAGCGGCGTCACCCATGACTCGCGCCACCACCTCCCCTTCCCGCTCTACGTCACCCACGCCAAGGGGTCGCGCAAGTGGGACGTCGACGGCAACGAGTACGTCGACTACCGCATGGGCCACGGCGCGCTTATCCTGGGCCACAACTACCCCGAAGTCGAGGAGGCGCTGGTCGAGCAGGCGCGCAAGGGGACCCACTACGGCGCCTGCCACGAGCTAGAGGTGCGCTGGGCCGAGTTGGTGTGCGAGATCGTCCCGTGCGCCGAGCGCGTGAAATTCGTCTCCTCGGGCACCGAGGCGACGATGATGGCCATGCGCCTGGCGCGCGCCGTGACGGGGAAGAACAAGATCCTCAAGGCGCAGGGCGCCTTCCACGGCTGGCACGACTACGCCGCCGTCGCCATGACGCCGCCCTACGACGTCCCCATCTCTAAGGGCATCCCGGACGCCGTCGCCGGCACCGTCCTGGCCGCGCCCGCGGGCGACGCGGCTGCGATCGAGCGTCTGATCGACGAGGACGGCGACGTCGCCGCGGTCATTCTGATCGCCGGCGGCGCCGGGCGCCAATACCTCCAGAAGGTGCGCGACATAACCGCGCAGCGCGGCGTCCTCCTGATCTACGACGAAGTGGTGACCGGCTTCCGCTACGCCCCCGGAGGCTGCCAGGAGTTCTACGGCGTCGTGCCCGATCTCGTCACGCTCGCCAAGATCCTGGCGGGCGGCCTGCCCGGCGCGTGCGTCGCCGGCCGCGCCGACCTGTTCGACGTCTTCGAGCTGCGCGAGGACGACGCCGAGTGGATGCGCTTCGGGCGCATCGCGCACCCCGGCACGTTCAACGCCAACCCGCTCTCCGCCGCCGCGGGGACCGCCTGCCTGGAGGTCGTGCGCGACCCCGAGATTCAGCGCACCGCCACCGCCACGGCCGACCGACTGCGCGTGGGCATCGACGAGGCGTTCCGGCGACACGGCGTGGAGGGCAAGGGCGGCGGCGAGGTCTCGATGATCAACGTCTCCGTCAAGGAGAAGAAGGTCCCCGACCGCAAGTTCCAGCACCTCTTCCGCTCGGCCATGCAGCTGGGCGGCGTCGATTTCTCCGGCAGCCTGATCGTCTCCGCCGTCCACGATGACCGTGACGTGGCGCAGACTATTGAAGCGTTCGACAACGCGCTCACCCTCCTCAAGGACGATGGCGCCCTCTAGCGCGTCGGCGCCGCGCTCGGCCGCGGACGCGCTCGAGGACGCGCTAGCCCAGTACGACCGCACCGAAGCGCAGATCCACGCCTTCGCGTGGCTTGACGCCGAGCGAGCGCGACGGCGGGCCCGCGAGCTGGACGCCCTCCCGCTCGACCGGCGCGGTCCCCTGTGGGGCATGGTCGTCGGCGTCAAAGACATCGTCGACACCGCCGGCATCCCCACCGAATGCAGCTCGGCGCTCTTCGCCGGTCGCGTGCCGGGCACATCCGCTACCGTCGTCCGCCGCCTGGAGGCCGCCGGCGCGCTGATCATCGGCAAGACCGTCACCACCGAGTGCGCCTACTTCCACCCCGGCCCAACCCGCAACCCGTGGAACCCCGCGCGCACGCCGGGCGGCTCCTCGATGGGCTCGGCGGCGGGCGTCGCCGCCGGCGTCATGCCGGCCGCGGTCGGCTCGCAGACCAACGGTTCCATCATCCGCCCCGCCGCCTACTGCGGCGTGATCGGCTTCAAGCCCACCTTCGCCCGGCTGCCAGTGGACGGCGTTATGCCATTCAGCCCCACGCTCGACACGCTCGGCCCCCTCGCCCGCTCCATCCGCGAGGCGGCGCTCGTCGCCGCGGTCATGGCCGGTGAGCCCATCGACGCCTGGTGGAGTGACTCACGTGGCCCCGAGCAGAACGGCACCCGGCCGCGCCTCGCCGTGGCGCGCACCGCCGACTGGCCCCACGCCGAGCCCGCCATGCGCGAACGCTTCGAGCGCGACGTTGCGGCGCTGGCTAATGCCGGCGCCGACGTGACCGAGCCTCGGCTCCCGGCCGGACTGGAGGAGTGTCTCCCCACTCACCGCACTATCATGCAGTTCGAGGCGCACCAGACGTTTGGCGAGCGCGGGGAGAGGGAGCCCGAGAAGTTCTCCGCCACGTTGCTCGACTACGTCCGTGGCGGCGGCGCGATCTCGCGCGCCAACTACGACGGCGCCGTGGCCGTGCGCGCGCGCCTGATCGAGTCCTTATCGGCGTGGTCCCGCCAGTTCGACGCGCTCCTCACACCGCCCACCACGGGCGAGGCGCCCACCCCCGAAACGACCGGCGACCCGCGCTTCTGCACCCGCTGGACCTTCACGCGTACCCCCGCGGTCACCCTCCCCACCGGTCTCGGCCCGGCCGGACTGCCGCTGGGCCTGCAGCTCGCGGGTACCCCGGATGACGACGCACGCCTGCTGCGCACCGCCGCGTGGGCCGAAGCGCGTCTCACTGCGCCGCGCTGGTCGCTCGATCGCCTGGCCGCGGGGGTCAACGCATGACCGGTGCAGCAGAGGGCGTGCGCGCTATCGACCACCTCGGCTACCAGGGCTGCCTGGCGCTCGACAACGGCGACGCGCGCGTCGTGCTCGGCCACCACGCCGGCGGGCGCGTACTCGAGTACTCCACCGCCGGCCAGAACGCTCTCTTCGTCGACCCTGCGCAGGCGGGGTGGACGTGGAAGGAGGGTGAGCCGGCGATCCACATCACCGGTGGCCGGTGCGACATCGGGCCGGAGCACGTCATCCCCCGCCACCCCACGATGTGGCTCGGGCCGTGGACCGCCGAGGCCGCCGGCCCCCGCCACGCGCGCCTCAGCAGCCAGGATGACGCGCCCACCGGAACGCGCCTGATCCGCGACTTCGTGCTCGACGCGACCGGGACGCGCCTCGCCTTCACGCAGACCATAGTCAACGTGTCGGACAAAGTGACCGAGTGGTGCCACTGGAGCCGCACGTTTGCGCCGCACGGCGGCATCGCCGTCGTCCCGGTCACGTGCCGGCCGATGAGCCGGTTCCCGCGCGGCTACGTCATGTACGAGGCCGGGGCCAGTACCGGAAAACCCGGCATCGGGTTTCGACCCGAAGACCCCAACATCACCCGCCACACCGCCGGCGACTACGACGTCCTCGTCATCCGCCCGGTCCCCCTGTTCCCCAAGCTCGGCTTCGATTCGTATGCCGGCTGGCTTGCCTACCTCGAGCCCAACGGCTTGCTCTTTGTGAAGCGCTTCCCCACGTACCCGGACCGCGTCTACAACGAAGTCGCCGCCATCACGAGCTGTGTCTACTACCCAGCCAGGGAGTTCGTCGAGCTCGAGCCGATTGGCCCGCGCGAGACGCTCTCTCCGGGCGAGTCGGCCTCGTTCACCGAGGAGTGGTCGCTGCTCTCGTTCCCGTTCCCGGCGTCCTCGGCCGAGCCCGACGTGGCGGCGCTCGTCGAACGCGTTCGCGCCGCTCTCAGCGCATGGGGCGGCTGACCTCGCGCCTTCCGCCACCCGGGGAAGTGCGCCACCAGGTCTTCTCGATCCTTCTGTACTCGCTCCTCGGTGACCGGCGGCCACTCAGCTGAGCTGCCGGCTGCCAGGGCCGCATCGAGTGGCGTCCGGTGACCCGTCCACCCGCGCCGCCGCATCTCCGCCACCTGCGCCTCGTGCCGCCCGACCAGCGCCCCCAGACGCTGCT
>DASTZM010000611.1:0-4960 GCA_035764305.1 Chloroflexota bacterium
GGCTGGCTGAACTTCGTGCGCGCCAACGGCGGCGACTACTTCAGCGAGGACCGCAAGAAATGCATTCTGGGTGACCAGAAGTGCATCGAGGCGATCGAGTACCTGCAGGCATTCGTGACCAAGGACCGCTACGCCCCGACCCGCCAGGAGACGTCGGCCAACGTCGCCAAGCTGGACATGTTCATCAACGGGCAGATCGCGTCCTACCACCACGGCGACTGGCAGATGACCGACATCCGCAAGCGGGCCAGCTCCAACCTGGATTGGGACGTGGCGCCGATCCCGTTCCGCAACGGCAAAACGGGCAACTCGGCCAACCTGCGCGGGCTGGTGATCAACTCCCAGACCAAGAACGTCGAGCAGGCGTGGGAGTGGATGAAGTACTGCCTCACCAAGGCGGTGCAGGACCGCGTCCCGCAGCTGTTTGGCGAGGTCCCGGCGCGCCTCGACTCGGCGAACGAGGTCTACGCCAACCCGGACAAGGCGGGGAACCCGAAGGGGCGCGCGAGCCTGAAACCGGCCATCCAGGCGACCAAGGCGCTGCCAGCGCTGGACAAGATCCCGCCGGCCGACTTCCACAACATCTCGTCGCCGATCATCAACGACATCTGGGACGGCAAGATCTCGGTCAAGGACGGCATGACCAAGGCCCAGACGGAGGTCAACGCCCTGATCGCCTCCAAGGGCTAACGCGGGCTGGGGGACGCGCCTCGCTGCGCGACGCGCGTCCCCGGATCAGTGACCGACGAACTGCAGCGCGGCGCGGCCGGCCCACGTCAACGCCCACACCACAGCTCCCCCATAGGCCACCAGGCCAGCGAAGAACAGCGCCACCGCAGCGTCGTGCCGCATAGTCCATACGCTACGCCCGCGGCCGCCGCGCCGTTACCCTGGCAGTACCTATGACCCAATCTCCGCCCGCCCCGCAGGCAGCTGACCCCACGCCGACGCCGAACGCCTTCGTCCAGGAGGCGTTCACCCACATCCGCGCCAAAGACTTCGCCGCTGCCCGCGCCGTCGTCGATCGCGGCCTGGGCCGCTACCCGGACGATCCCTTCGTCGCTCACGCCGCGGCGCACCTGTACACCGATTCGGGCGCCCACCAGGAAGGCGCCGACTACCTGCGCGCCTTCCTCACCAGCCACGATCCGTTCGACCGCATCAGCGTCCACACGACCTGGCACCTGGCAGACCTGGAGCTCCAGCTTGGGCACGGGGAGGCCGCGCTCGACTGGCACCGCCGCGTCGTGGCGCCCAGCGTGGGGCCGATGACCTTCTACTCGGCCGTCACGCTCCTGTGGCGCCTGGTCGCCAGGGGGCACGCCGACAGCGCTTCGCTCCGCCCCGACTGGGACGTCCTGCGCACCGCCGCGCTGACGATGGAACCGGACCCGCTCAAGGACGTGGCCGCGGCCATGACCTTCATCGCTACCGGGGACGCCGCCGGGTTGGCCGCGGTGCGGGAACGCCTGGCCGGTTCCGCCGCCGACTCGAAGGAAGCGACCATCGCCGTGCCCCTGGTAGACGCGCTCAGCGCCTTCCACCAGCGGGACTACACACGCACGATCGCGCTGCTGGAGCCGCTTCCCCTGGACGAGCTCACCCCGTACGCCGAGCAGCTCACCGTCTACGAGGACACGCTGGCCGCCGCCCGCGCGACGCGTTAGCGTCCGGGCGGGGGGCGACCTTCACGCGCCCTCGATCGCCGCCTTCGCGTCGCGCAGGCGCGCGACGTGCGCGTCCACACCGCCGGCGCCGCCGGTTCCCACCGAGAGGTGCGAGGCCCCATACCGGCGCCACATCTCGGCGGTCTTGGCCCACTCGTCGGGTCCGCCCGCCCCGGCGTTCACCCGTCCCTCGATACCGAACGAGTCGCGAGAGCGCCCCGCTTGCTCGAGCCACCGCGTCACTCTGTCCATCGTCCCGTCCCAGTCGGTGCCCTGGATCGGCGAGAGCGGCAGGTAGCCGTCCGCGATCTTCGTCGCGCGCTTGACCGCCGCCTCAGCCGATGCGCCGATCCAGATGGGGATGGGCTGCTGCACGGGCCGCGGGTTGATGCCCGCCGCGGAGAGCGTGTGGTAGCGCCCCTTGAACGTCGCCGTCCGCTCGGTCCACAACAGGCGCATGACCTTGATCTGCTCCTCGTAGCGCCGCGCGCGGTTGTGGAAGTCCATGCCGAGCGCCTCGTACTCCACCGGGTTCCAGCCGATCCCCACGCCAAACCGGAAGCGCCCGCCGCACAGCACGTCGATCTCCGCGGCCTGCTTCGCCGCGAGGACCGTCTGGCGCTGCGGCAGGATCACGACGCTGGTCAGGAAGCCCAGCTTCGGCGCCACGCCGGCCAGAAAGGTGAGCACCGTCATCGACTCGTGCAAGAAAGAGTCGATCGGATAGACGCGCTCCAGCTCCGGGTGGGCTTCTTTGATGGAACCCACCACGTGGTCCGAGACGACCAGGAAGTCGTAGCCCAGACCTTCGACGGCCTGGGCGTAGTCGCGCAGCGCCCCAACGTCCTGCGCCACCTCGCCCTGCGACAACACCGCTCCGATCTGCATCAGTTTCATGCTCCTACGGCAGTTGGCGCGGTCGTGAGCTCGGTCGCGAACCGCGACGCGATGCGCTCGCGCATACCGCGCTGGTAGTTGGGCATCGGCCCGACCGGCACCTCGATCATGACCGGTCCCTTGTGCGTCAGCGCTTCTTTCAGCGCGCTGCGCAGCGACGGCGCATCTTTCGCCACGACGCCCGGCATGCCGAACACTTCGGCCAGCCGGGCAAAACTCGGGTTCTTCAGCTCGGACGCGATGGTCCGGCCGCCGAAGCTCTCCTTCTGGATGCGCAGCACGTTGCCGAACGCGCCGTCGTCGAAGACGACAACCGGCACGGCGATGTTGTGCTGGACCGACGTGGCGAGCTCCTGGACGTTGAACATGAAGCCGCCGTCACCGTTGAACGAGATCACGGCGCGGTCGGGGTTGCCGACCTTCGCGCCCAGCGCGGTGGGGTAGCCCCACCCGAGCGTGCCCTGGAAGCCAGAGGTGAGGTAGGTGCGCGGCGCGTAGAGCGGCATGCCCTGGCGGGCCCAGTAGCCCACCTGGCAGCTCTCGTCGATCACGATCGCGTCGTCGGGGATCGCGTCGCGCAGCGCCAGACCCAGGGGCGCCTGCGGATCAGCCGAGCGAAGCTCTTCGGCCAGAATGCGGGAGATCGCCGCGAGCTCGGCCGCGGGCGATTCGCGTTTCTTGTTGTGCTTGCCGATCCGCTTCGCCAGCTCGGCCAGCGCCAGCTTCGCGTCGCCGGCGATCCCCACGGCGGCAGGCAGCGTGCGGTTGAGCTGGGTCGGATCGGCGTCGATGCGGACGAGCGGCGCCGTGGCTCCCGCCACCACCGGCGGGCCGCCCACGCCCACCAGGCGTGTGCCGATGGCGAGGATCGCGTCCGCTTTAGGCAGCAGCGCCGGCAGCGCGAGCTGCAGCGCGGCGAGGGGGTGCCGGTCCGAGAGCGAGCCGCGCCCGTTGATCGACATCACGACCGGCGCGTCGAGCAGCTCGGCGACCTCGCGCAGCTCGTCCCACGCTTCCGCGGATGGGACGCCGCCGCCGGCGACGATGAGGGGACGCACGGCCTTGCCGAGCAGCTGCGCCGCGCGCTCGAGCAGCGCGGGGTCACCCGCTGCCTTGTCGGGCTCGTAGGGCTGGCGCAGCGTCACGTCGGCCTTGTGCTGCAGGACGTCGGGTGGGATCTCGATCTCCACGGGGCGCGGCCGGCCGCTGCGGAGCTGCCGGAAGGCCTCATGCACCACCAGCGGCACTTCGTTGGGTGTAGCTGCCCGCGCCGCCCACTTCGTGACGTGGCGCAGCATGCCCAGCTGGTCATCGATCTCGTGCAGGACGCCGCGCCCGACGTCGATCAGGTCCGACTGGATCTGGCCGGTGATGGCGAGGACGGGCGAGTTCACGGCCCACGCGGTGGACAGCGCGCCGGCGGTGTTGAGGATGCCCGGGCCGGGCACGACCAGGAAGGTGCCGACGCGGCCCGTGCTGCGCGCGTAGCCGTCGGCCATGTAGCAGGTGGCCTGCTCGTGGCGCGTGTGGAGCACATCGATGCTGTCGCGCGCGCCGTAGAGCGCGTCGAAGGCGTAGTCGAGCTGGATCCCGGGCAGGCCGAAGATGGTGTCGACGCCCTCGCGGATCAGCGACTCCACCAGCGCCTGGCCGCCCGTCATCAGTGCCACGTGTACCCCTCCTCGCGCACGGAGGGTACGCCACGCCTCAACGCGTCAATCGACGATCTCGGCGTTCTTCGCCAGGATCTCCTGCGTCACCTCCCACATGCGCGGCTGGAAGGCCGCGACGGCCTCGCTGCGCCGCTTCCGGGCCTCGAATGACCCGATCCCGAGGTCGTCGAGCAGCTCCTGATAGACCGGATCGAACGTCTCCAGCAGCTCGGGCGCGTCCACGCTGAAGATGTGCCGGCAGCGTCCGTGGGTCGCCGCGATCCAGAAGACCGCTTCCCGGTGCAGTCCGCGCTCGATCAGCTCGCGCGTCCCATCTACGGAGATGGGGCGTGCGGGCGGGCTGATGTCCGAGGCGAAGCGGTAGGGCGTCTTCACCACGGATGCGGCGGCGTCGAACGCGGCGGCCATGCCGGCCAGGTGATGCTCAGCGCGCGCGGCGGGCATGCCGGCGCAGCCGAGCAGCGCCAGCAGCGCCTCGTGGAAGTCGGGGCGGCCGTACTGCGTCAGGATCTGTTGGGAGACGACGTACCGTTTGCGCACGGTCCAGTCGCGCAAGGCCGCGGCGAAGAGCGGGAACATCGCGCCGGCGCCGAACACCGTCGCCGTCGCCTGGTCGTGCAGGGGGATGGAGGCCGCGTCGTCGGTCCAACGCGCCGCGTTGCGCCCCGGCGCGGCGCCGCGCTCGCAGCGCACGAGCACCCACTTGCGCAGCGCGAACTCGTG